>JBBIPI010000295.1:0-3931 GCA_037442985.1 Clostridiales bacterium | reverse complement strand
TCGTGTAACTACGCATTTGTGCGTTTCAGCGCCCCTGTAAGCCCGCAAACCCTTGATACTACGTCACCGGAGATCCGGCATGTGCCTCAGAACTGTCGAGCTCCGGATTGAGCGGCGAGCAGAAAGCCCCGGGTCCCATGAGGCGGGGCTTTTTCTTTGGAAAGGAGGCGCAAAGAACGTGGTATACCGGAACGGCCTGACGACAGAAGATCTGCTCCGCTGGGAGCAGGTCCGCCAGTAGTTCCTGGCCGATCTCGACCGCGCCATCGGGCGTGGGCTGACGGCGGAGCGGTTCCGGGAGATCGCGCGGCAGGTGGCGCGGGAGTCGGTGATGGAGAGCGCGGCCGGCGCCGCTGGCCGGAAGTGCGGCTGATGGGGTCGGACGAGCACGGCGCGGTCGCGGCCTGGACGCCGGTGGCGGCCGCCTGGGTCGAGTGCCTGCCGGAGCCGGTGCTGGTGCTGGACCTCGGCGGTCCGCCGCCCGCGCTGCGGGGCGGGCCGTTTCTCGCGCACGCCGCGTTGCTGCCGGGCCAGCCGCCGCGCGTGCTCGTGTCGATCTTCCGCCCGGGCGAGCCGGCCTCGCTTCTGGCCGCGCTCGGTCCTGAGCACCTGCCAGCCGCCCGCGAGGCGGTGGCGGCTCTTGGTGTTTCAAATTCGAAAGGAGGGTGAAAGCATGCGGTTTCGTCTGCGCCCAGCAGTTGCGGCAGTAGCGTTGACGCTTGGCGCGATGGTTCAGTTTGCCGTACTCTCTCCCAGCGTTGCCGCTTTCGGCGGGGGCAAGAACAACGGCTTGGTGGGAACGCGCGGGGGTAACATGATTAAGACACTTACGGCGAGCGCATTCCACTCCTTGGCGCTCAAGTCCGACGGCACCGTGTGGGCGTGGGGCTGGAACGGCTACGGCCAGCTCGGCGACGGGACGACGACGAGCCGCTACACCCCGGTGCAGGTCTCCGGCCTCACGGGCGTGGTCGCCATCGCGGCTGGCTACTACCACTCCTTGGCGCTCAAGTCCGACGGCACCGTGTGGGCGTGGGGCCGGAACGTCTACGGCCAGCTCGGCGACGGGACGACGACGAGCCGCTACACCCCGGTGCAGACTCTGAACCTGAATCTTGCGCCAACCCACCCGAATAAGGCCGGTACTGCCACCGTCACCGCTACGAGCCTGACAGCCACTTGGCCGGATGGGGTGGGCACGTACAAGTATTACCCCGTCCTGACCCGTCCGAGCGACGGCGCATGGCTCCAGTATCCCGGGTGGCAGTGGATGCGTACGGTGACATTCTCGGGTCTGACACCGAATACGCCGTATCACGTGTGGGTTAAGTACGGCTCCCATGACGGCGCGGAGAGCTCCTTCGGGTCAGGGGCCGTTGTTGTGAACAAGTACACCCTTGCCAACCCGCCGTCGGGTGTAAGCTTGAGCAACCCGACCCAGACCTCTCTCACCGTCTCCTGGTCCGCCAACGGCAACCCGGCCGGGACGGTATATGAGGTCTCGCTGGACAACGGCTCCGGCACCAGATTGGCCGGCCCGTACACGACCACAACCACGTCCTACGCCTTCACCGGCCTCACGCCCGGTACGGCCTACCGGGGCGTGGTGCGCGCCCGGAACAATGAGGGTGTCTGGACCGCATACGCCTACTCGACGGGCACCGTCCGCACCATTCCCGCCACCCCCACGCTGACCGGCACCACGGGTGGCCTAGGGTGGTCGAGGGCCGGGCGCGGCTACGTGGTGTTGACCTGGCAGCCGGTGCAGGGCGCCACCGGCTACAAGGTGTGGGTCTTCGACGGCCACGCCTACCGGGCGTTCGATGTGGGCAACACCACCACCTGGGACAGCCGGGTGGCCCGGATCTACCCGAGTGAGGCGACGCTCGACCAGTACGGCGACAACACGGTCACGACGGACCTCTTCAACCATGTGCAGGGCGGTCTCGATCTGCGCGACCGGCCGACGAAGCTCTACCAGAAGACGGCCGGCACCACTTACGACAGCTACACCAACTACTGGTTCAGGGTATCGGCGTACAACGAATCCGGCGAATCGCCGAAGAGCAACGCCTACACCCCGACCCTGCCTGACCAGACCGATAGCGTGGCGCCCAGCATCGCGTCCGTGGTCATCAACGGCGGCGACACCTCGACCACGGTCTCGAACGTTCAGGTGCAGGTGAACGCCTCCGACGACAAGTCGGGCATCGCGTACCTTCTGATGTCCAACGACGCCACGGCGTGGACCCAGGTCGCCTATGCGAATCCGATCTCCTGGTCCCTGCCGCCCGGTACGGGCACGCGCACCGTCTACGTGAAGGCCGTGGACCGGGCGGGCAACGTGTCGGCGGTCGCCTCGGCGAGCATCTACGAGGACTTCCAGGCGCTGCCGCCCGGGCCGTCGAACACGCTCACCGGCACGAACACGTCCGTGACCAGCACCACGGGCACGGCGGGCACGCTGAACGGCGTCCCGGTGCGGTTCGTGGACTCGCCCACGGTGACGCTGAACCTGACGACCTCCGGAGTGGCGGGCGTGCGGGTGAGCTTTGACGGCGCGAACTGGTCGTCTTGGATGTCGCCCAGCGCAACCCAGGACATCACGCTCCTGGGCGGGGACGCCAAGATCCGCAAGGTCTATGTCCAGTACATGGACCCCTACGGTAAGCTCTCGCCGACGCACTCCCTCGCGTTCACCGTGGACACCCAGGCGCCCACCATCCAGGCGTCCTGGCTCGGCGGGGCCACCGTGACGAACGCTGGCAGTGCCACCCTGGTTCTCAACGCCACCGACAACATCTCCCCGCAATCCGCGTTGCAGGTGAGCCTGGACGGCGGCGCGACGTGGCGGCCATACGCGACCCTGATCCCCGTGACGTTCAGCGGATCGGGGTACAAGACGCTCACCGTGCTGGTCAAGGACCAGGCTGGCAACATCTCCAGCACCGTCGTGGGCATCTTCCAGTAGCGCCGGTCTGTCGGTGCCGTGCGGCCGCATCCTGCGGCCATGACCCCGCGCCCGGTTTCCACGGAGGGAGGCCGGGCGCGGGGTTGCCAGCAGCTGCCGTTTTTATTATCTTCCATTTCAGCCATGAAGCTCTCCGACTGGGCTCGCAGGCAAGGGATCAGCTACATCACCGCCTGGCGGTGGTTCAAGGCGGGCAAGCTTCCCGTTCCCGCCCGGCAGCTCCCCACCGGCACCATCCTGCTCGAGGAACCCGACCCGCAAGGCCGCACGGTGCTCTACGCACGGGTCTCCTCCGCCGACCAGAAAGATGACCTGCAGCGCCAAGTGCAGCGCCTCGAGGCGTTTGCCTGGGAGCAGGGCTGGACGGTCTTCGACGTGGTCGCCGAGATCGGCTCTGGGCTCAATGGGAAGCGGAAGAAGTTGCTACGCGTGCTGCGTGACCCAAGGTGAGCCGGATCGTGGTGGAGCACCGCGACCGGCTGGCCCGGTTCGGGTTCGAGATGGTCGAGGCAGCCCTGGCGGCGGCTGGCAAGCGCGTGGTCGTCGTGGAAGAGGGCGAGGTCACGGACGACCTGGTGCGGGATCTCTTAGAGATCCTCACCTCTGCCTGCGGGCGGCTGTACGGGCGCCGGTCGGCCCGGAACCGAGCCAAGCGGGCGCTGGAGGCGATGGGATGCGGGTAACGCAGGCGTTCCGCTTCGAGCTGGACCCCAACCGTGCCGCCCGCGTGGCCCTGGCCAAGCACGTGGGTGCCGCCCGCTTCGCCTACAACTGGGGTCTCTCCCGCTGCCTGCAGGCGCTGGAGCAGGGCCTGCCTCTTCCTTCTGCGGCTCGGCTCCATCGGGAATGGAACCGCTGGAAGCGGGAGCATGCTCTCTGGTGGGTGGAGGTGTCCAAGTGCGCTCCGCAGGAGGCGCTTAGGGACGTAGAGCGCGCCTTCCGGAACTGGCGGCAGGGCCG
>JBBIPI010000294.1:0-3307 GCA_037442985.1 Clostridiales bacterium | reverse complement strand
CGTAGGCGCGCGCCGCCGCTGCCGCGCCGGTGAGAGCGGCGAGCCCGCAACCCACGGCCGTGGCGCCAGCGAGGCGGGCGAGAACGAGGAGGCGCGGCTGAAGGTCGGCGGGCGGCCCGGCGAGCGCGCGTGCGGCCGCCGCCGCGAGCGCCGGCGCGGCTGCTGCCGGGCCGGCGAAGGCGGCCGCAAGGAACGGGTCGGTGCCGGCCAGCAGGTTGGCGCAGAAAGCGCCCGCCAAAAGGCCGACGAGCGGCGCAAGCCAGCGGCGCGCCTGCTGGACGTAGAGGGCACCGGCCGCAAGGCCCGTGGCCGGCCAGAGGGTGGCGGTGCCCCCGCTCGGTTCTACTAGCGCCTGGCCAAGCGCAGCGACAGCGACGTAGATCAGCGTGTAGACGGCACCGGTGAGGAGGGTCCGGACCGCCGGGGCGGTACGTGCGGTCACGTCCACGGTGTCGGCGTTCCCCGCCGCCACCTTGAGTCCTGCACGGCTTTGTCGAGCGTGTCCTCCGCTTCAGAAGCGACGGTCCCGACCGCGAGACCAGCTCGCGCGTCCTCGCTGGCGGCCGTTCAAACGAGCTTCAGCTCTTCACGGAACATCGCCTCGCCCTCGAGCGTGCGGTGCACGGGGCATTTGGCGACTATCTGCATCAGCCGCTCCTGCTGCTCTTCGCTCAGATGGCGGGGGAGCTTGACCGTGATGTCGAAGCGCGTCGGTGCACCCCGCTGCGCCGGTTCGTAGTCGACCTCGACCTCGACCCGACCTACATCCCAGCCCTTGCGCTTGGCGTACATCTCGAGCGTGATCGCGCTGCACGAAGCGAGCGCGGCCGCCAACAGCTCCAACGGTGTCGGTCCGCTGTCGCGTCCACCGTTGGAGGGGGGTTCGTCGGCCAAGAAGCGGTGGTGTCGGACCGACACCTCGTGCTGGTAGCCGTCGTCGAGTCTGCGCGCCACTGCTTTCATCGCTTGCACTACCTCCCGCTCGCTGACGCTACGAGATTCCTCGGCACCCGTCCCGCGACCGACAACGAGTTCGCTTCAGGTGCCGCGACCTTCGAAGAGTTCGGGCTGCGGCTCGTCGGCGTAGCGCGCCATCGCCCACACCGCGTCCGAAGCACGGTTGAGAAAGGCGACCAGCGTGGCGTCGTCGAGCTCGCCCGCAGCGACGAGCGCGGCGACGCGACGCTCCGCCCGCCGCAGAACGGTGCGCGCGAAGTCGAGCCGCGCCGAGAGCTCCGTGCCCCCGGGGATGACGAACTTCGGGGGCAGATCGACGCGCTCCATGTAGCGGTCGATCATCCGCTCGAGTTCTTCGACGGCTTGCGGTTCGATGCGCGACACGCCGGGTTCGAGCCGTGCCGTGGCCGTCGGCGCGGTTGCGAGCTGCGCCCCGCAGACGAAGAGCTGGCGCTGCAGCCAGAGAATGTCGCGGTGCAGTTCGCTGTCGCGCTCGCAGGCGGCGCGGCAGAGGGCGAGCGCCGAACCCGCTTCGTCGACGGTGCCGTACGCCTCGGGGCGAGCGGAGTGTTTCGGCACACGGCCGCCGTACCAAAGGCCGGTGCTGCCGTCGTCGCCTTTGCGCGTGTAGATCTTCACGCCACCGCCTTGCGGTCGTGGGGGTTCGGAGCCTCGTCTTCGCCTGTGTCGAGCGGGTTGAAGACCACGCCCGTCGGAACCTTGGGGTAGAAGAAGGTGGATTTCGGCGGCATCGGCACGCCGGCGGCGGCGATCGCCCGCACCTGGTCGATCGGGGTGGCACGCAACACGAAGGCGACGTCGGCGTCGCCTGTCGCCACCGCTTGCAGGGCGCGCTCGAACCGTGGTGTGTAGGCGATGCCGCGCTTGTTGGCGATGTCGTCGTCGCTCATCTCCAGCGCCCGTCTCAGGATCAGGTGCTCGAGTATCGCCGCGTCGAGTGTGCGCAGAGCGGGAGGCAGGGCGGCGAGAAGGTCCTCTGCCGCATCCTTGCGCAGGGTGGCGACGACGCTGCGGCCGCGCGCACGGTCGACGACGCCGAAGCGCCCGGCCACCCAGTCGCGGGCGCCCTGCCGCGGCCCGTCGGGCAGCGGCGGGTCGCTCTCCTCAAGGTCGAAGAGCTCCTCGAGCGTTGCCCACAGTGCCGTGTGCCGCCGCTCGTCGAGTCCCGAGAGCAGCCGGTGGATGGGGTAGAGCTCGAGACCCGGGTCCGACAGCGGGCACAGGAACATGAGCGTGAAGCGGTGCGGGCCCTCGCCGGCGATCTCGCGTGCGTAGGTGCGTGCCGTTTCGTAGCGGTGGTGGCCGTCCGCGATCAGAAGCTCGTCGCGGGCAGCGAGCGCTGTCAGGCGAGCGACGAGCTCGTCGTCGTCGACGCGCCACACGGTGGTGCTCGTGCCGTCGTGCTCTGCGAAGCGCAGCGTCGCGTCACGCGCGGTGACTGTCGCGAGCGCCGCTCGCGCGGCTCCGTCGGGGTCGGGAAAGACGCTGAAGATCGGCGAGAGGTTGAGGCGTGTCGCGCGCGTCAGGCGCAGACGGTCCTCTTTCGGTCCCGGTTGTGTGCGTTCGTGCGGTCGGATCGTTCCGTCGTGCGGCTCGACACGGACGCGCGCGAAGAAGCCGGTGCGGGTGCGCAGCTGCCCGTCGGGGGCGGTGAAGCGCTGGCGCAGCACCCACAGGGCGGGCTGCGTTTCGCGCACGAGGATGCCCTCGGCGAGCCAGCGCGCGACGGTGTCGGCGGCGCGGGCGTAGGGGTCGTCGCTGGCGCGTTCGGGATGGTCGGGGTCCTCGTGGGGCAGGTCGATGGCGACGACGTTGTGTTGGTTGGTGGCGAGCAGCGCGCGCCGCCAGGCGGGGTCGACGACGTCGTAGGGGGGCGCTACGAGCTCGTCGAGCCGCCCGGCGCGTGTCGGGTCGTAGCGGAGCGCTGGGAAGGCGGTGACCTCGGGCATCAGACCGGCACCCTACCGCCGCTCGCCCGCTGTCCGCGGCTGCGATGGGGACGCCCGCGCCCGCCAGGGGCGGCGCGGCTCCGCCGCGAGCGTAGACTTGGCGCGGCCGGGGCGTAGCTCAGCCTGGTAGAGCGCGCGCTTTGGGGGCGCGAAGTCGCCGGTTCGAATCCGGCCGCCCCGATGTTGGGGCACCGATCGGTGCGCCGAGCGGTACACGTGTTGGCGTGCCGGCGGTGCGCGGATCGGCGCACCGGCCGATCAGTGCCCCGACCGACAAGCCCCCGTAGCTCAGCGGATCAGAGCGAGGGACTTCTAATCCCTAGGTCGCAGGTTCGAATCCTGCCGGGGGCGCTTGGCTCGCGGGGGCGCTTGGCTGCCGG
>JBBIPI010000293.1:0-1516 GCA_037442985.1 Clostridiales bacterium | reverse complement strand
GTTCGCGCAACACCTCGTCAGTATGTTCGCCGAGCGACGGTCCTGGTCCCGCGGGGGCGCCCGGCGTGCGCGAGAGCTTGATCGGGACGCCCAGCAACCGCACCGGACCGACCCCCGGTTGTTCGATCTCGACGACCATCTCGCGCTCGCGGACGAGCTCCGACGACAGCGCTTCGCCGAGCTCGAGCACCGGCTCGAGGCAGCAGTCGTGCTCGGCACCGAACTGCGCCCACTCCTCGCGTGTGCGCTCTTTGAAGATCCGCTCGAGCTCGCGCCGCGTCTCGGAGTCGGGGCCGTCGAACTGGCGCTCGACCAGGTCCTCGCGGTCGATGCCGCGACAGAACGCTTGCCAGAACTTGGGCTCGAGGGCGCCCAACGCCACCCACCCGTCCTTGCACGGGTAGGGCCGGTAGCAGACGAGCCCGCCCGCCAGTTCGAGCAAACCGCGCCGCGGCTCCTGGCCATCGCAGAAGTAGCGCGCGGCGACCATCGCCAGCCACGACAGCGCGCCGTCGGTCATCGACACGTCGACGAACTGGCCTTCGCCCGAGCGCTCGCGCTCCCAGAGCGCGGCCAGGATGCCGAACGCTGCCATCAGCGAGCCGCCGCCGATGTCGGCGATCTGAACAGCAGCCTGCACCGGTGGCCCGTCCTTGTCGCCGGTCAAGCCGAGGATGCCGTTGAGAGCCAGATAGTCCATGTCGTGCCCGGGGCGGTCGCGCAGCGGCCCGCTCTGCCCGTAGCCGGTTATCGCGCAGTAGACGAGCCGCGGGTTCTCGCGCCGCAAGCGGTCGTAACCGACGCCGAGGCGATCCATCACGCCCGGGCGGAACGATTCGACGAGCACGTCGTACTCGCGCACCAGCCGCAGCAGCACTTCGCGGCCCGCCTCCTCCTTCAGGTTCAGACGCAGCGAGCGCTTGCCGCGGTTGAGGGCCAAGAACAGTGCCGACGCCGCTGAGCGCTCGGCGCCCTCGTAGTGGGGCGGCGACCAGCGCACGTAGTCGCCCATGCCGGTGTCTTCGACCTTCAGCACCTCGGCGCCGAAGTCGGCGAGCAGCATCGTGCAGAAACCGCCTGGCAAAAGGCGCGAGAGATCGAGCACCTTGATCCCCGACAGAGCTCCCATCGCTTCCCTACCTCCGTCGCTCGTGAGTCGCGGTGGCTGGCACTAAGCGCGAGCCCCGCCCGCGACCTCGGCGAAAACACCGAGCTCGCGCCGCGGTACGCCGAGCAGTTCGCGCGCCTCCGCCACCGTCGCCGGACGGCGGCCGACGGCTTCGACGATCTTGCGCGCCTCGGCAATCAAGTCGCCGTTCGAGCGCGCCATCTCGCCGTTCGGCAAGTAGAAGTTGTCTTCGAGGCCGGCGCGCACGTTGCCGCCGCTTGCGGCGGCAGCGGCGATCAGCCGCCATTGGTCGCGGCTGATGCCGATCACCCCCCAGTTGTTGCGCGACTCGGCGCCACCCGGCACCTCGTCGGCCATGTAGCGTAGGTGGCGCGGCGTCGCGGGAAT
>JBBIPI010000292.1:0-5967 GCA_037442985.1 Clostridiales bacterium | reverse complement strand
CCCCGGGAAGTGACGCCTGTGGAGATCCCTCTGGCGGCGGAACGGCCCTGGGCCGGTCTACGAGCCATGGGTCGAGGAAGCAGGAAGTGGCCGGTCGTTTAGTTTCACCCTGCGCGGTGAAATAAACGACTATGAGCCACGGAACGGGTGCGGGCCATGGCGGCTTCGCCACGTCTTCCCTGCGGCGGACCCTCTCCCACTTGCGCCTGCTGCAGCTACCGCCGCGCGCGGCCGTGCGAAACGTGCCCCGTCCAGTGCTGCTGGCGCTGGGACGCGGGCGACTGGTTTGACGCCTACCAGACCGGGGTTGCAACCGCCGCTCATTTCGCATAATATGAAAACGACGTAGTTTTTAGGTGAACAGAGGCGAAACGAATTTGACGACGAAGGAGCAGGTATGGCGGGCTATCTTGACCGATGAGCGCCCGACGCTGGAACAGCAGGTCCTGGCCGCCGAGCTTGGCGTAGCCACATCGACGGTCCACGCTGCGCTGCGGATCCCCCGCCGAGCCGGGGCGGTGGCGGTGGGCGGGCGCGGCTTCCGCGTGGCCGACCGGCGAAAGCTGCTGCTCATCTGGGCGGTATTCCGCAACTTGGATCAAGATACCCTGTGGGCCTCCTGGATCAATTTGCCGCCCGACCGCGTCGAAGCCCTGATGCCGCCAGAAGCTCGCTTCACGGGACCGTCGGCCGTCAAGCTCTTCCACGACATCGTACCTGCGGATTACGACCACGTGCTCGTCTATCTGCCGGTAGACGGCCTTCCCGACGTGAAGCATCGTCTGGCGCCTCACCTACCAAAGCGAAAGCGCGGGCAAACGCGGCTGATCGTCCTGGTGCCCGACCCCCGACTGGGCCCCGTGGTTCCAGACGAACAGGTTTACGTGGACCTGTGGCAAATGAAGCCCTGGTGGGCGGCGGACTTCTGCCGGGTCCTGGAGGAGCGAATACTGTGAACCAGTCCCACGACGCCATCGTGGATCGAAGCTGGGCGACGCTGCAAAACCTGCGGCGCCGCTACCAGTTCGTCCTGCTGGGCGGTTGGGCCGCATGGCTTCTCACCAAGCGTGCCAAATCTCACGACATCGACATCCTTGTCGACTTCAGCGAGCTTGGGCGTCTGCGCTCGGACTACCCGGCGCTCAAAGCGAACCACCGCCTCAAAAAGTACGAGATCCCCGCGGACGGGTTCGACATCGACATCTACGTGCCCCACTACTCGACGACACTTGCCTTGCCACCGGAGTACGTGCAACAGCGCACCCTCCCCGTGGAAGGGTTCCGCGTGCCCACACCCCCCGTTCTCCTCGCTCTCAAGCTGGGGGCGTGGCGGGAAAGGCGGAATTCCGACAAGGGCCAAAAGGACCTGGAGGACATCCGGGGCCTGCTGCCTCTGGTGTCCGGCGACGAATTCCGCGCCGTTCTCCAAGAGAGCGGCGTCGATCCAGAACGGGCAGCGTCCCTGCTGGCCGCCTTGGAAGAGGCCGAACGGGACACTCATACGAAGATTCCGCGAGAAGCCCACCGAGAAAAGGGTACGCCACCAAAACCAAGCGCACAGCCGCAAGAGGGTCACCCGGGGCCTGCTTTCCGCACGAAAAAAGAGGCTTTGGCCTACGCCCGGCGGCGAGCGCGCGAGCTACAGCGACTGGGGCACCACGTGGAAGTCCGGGTCGTCGACGACAACGGTACGATTCGTGTCGTCGAACGGTTGCCCACAAAAGACAAAGACCAATAATGGTGGACGCCCCGATGCGCGCACCTCACGTGTCCGGTGCGGTTCCGCAGTCGTGTCCCGACGGCTGCGGCGGCCCCAGCCCCACCTGCGCCTACTGCTCCTGCCGCTGCGCGCGGCCCTGCGAGACCTGCCCCGTGCGCTGCTGCTTCCGCCGTGACGCGGATGCGTGGCTCAGCGATGTGGGCGGGTCGCTGGACCTGGACCTGCCCTGGGTCCGTATACCCCTTCCCAATCTGCCCCCACTGATCCCGGTGCTGGGCGGCCCCGTCTCGCCCCTGCCGCCTTGGCCCGCGTGGGGCGTGCGCTGGGACCTGTTCCTCTCGCGGGACGGGACGCGGGCGCAGCCACGCTGGCTGGACGGCCGGACCCCACAGGAGATCATCGGTGCGGCACCCGACGCGGCCGTGGTGCTGACGCTGGTGGGTGCGGACCCCGCCATTGAAGGGCTGTGGACCCGCCAGTGGTCCGGGAGGCTGTGGGAGGCCGTCGCCCGGGCGGGCTTCGACGTGGTGGTCGGACCCAACTACAGCGTCTACGGGGACCACCCCCGGTTCGAGCACCGGCTCAACGTCAAGCGGTCGCTGCTGGCGGCGCTGCGGCTGCGCCTCTTCGGCGTGCCCGCCGTGCCCAGCGTCTACGCCTGGCGGCGGGAGGACGTGGAGGCCCTGGGGCGGTGGGCGCGGGGTGCCGGGCTGGACGCCGTGGCGGTGACCTTGCAGACCTTCCGCAGCGCCCGGGAGTGGAACCGGGCGCTGGCGCTGCTCCTGGCGCTGCGCGACGCCTTACCGCCGGGCGTGCGGTGGTTCTTCCCCGGGGTGTCGTCCCGCGTGCGCGTCGAGACCCTGCGGGGCCTGTTCCCGGGCTGCTCGGTTCTGACCCTGTGGCCGTACCAGTGCGCGGTCCACGGCCGCCGGATCCGCTCCGACGGTCAGGCGGAACGGTACCCCGCTCGCCCGGCGGAGCTGCTGGAAGAGAACCTGCGGGTGGTCGCCGCCTGGGCGGGTTGCACGATCTAAAGTCATACTGTACAATGGTCAAGAAAGGTCAAACCGGGAGGCGCGGAGCATGCGGACGATGGCCGGCGCGAAGCTGCGCGGGGTACTCTACGGCACGGGGCTGGCCGTACTGCCCGTGGGCCTGGTGGCCTTCGGTGAGGGCGGGAAGCCCTACGTGCGGTTCGTGGACGTGGAGGAGCAGGCGGCTTTCTGGCAGTCCGTGGTGAGGAGCTGCCTGGAGCAGGGCACGCTGCGGCCCGAGGTGCTGGACGCCTGGGCGGAGATGTGCAACGGCATCACCATCGACATGGAGCGTGTGGAGATCCCGGTGCCCGATGGGATGGGTGAGCAGGAGGCGTTCGACCGCTTCTGGGACGACGTGTTCGACGAGTGGGCCGCCGTGTCCATCGAAGCGGCGCACCTGCTGGACCTGGCCCTGGAACGGGAGCTCCAGGAAGAGAGACATGCGGCGGCGCGCGAGGTCGCAGCGAAGCATTCGTGACCACCGTGGTTCTAGCCCGGTGAAATTTGTTTGAAGGGCGGGCCGCTTCGGCGGCCTGCCCCGTTTTTATGAGGGGGTGTTGGGCCGTGGGCAGCGGGAAGAAGGCGCCGAAGAAGCAGGGCGCCGCCGCGCCGGTCCCGGCGGGCGAAGCGCCTCAGACCCAGGCCGCCCCCGCGCCGGCGGGCCTGGCGGGGCTGGTGTCGGGCCTGCCGTCCACGGCGGCAGGGATCAAGACCCTGCACCTGGCGGCGCAGCAGGCGTCGGCGGCGGAGCTGCAGGCATCGAAGGCCCAGGTGATCGCGTACCTGGCGTCCGTGTCCCCGGTGGAGCTGAAGAAGGCCGCCCTGATCGCCGGGTTCAAGTACCCCAGCCTGGCCGGGTCCACCGACGGGGGCAAGTGCGGCAGCCTGGCGTTCTGGCTGAACCCCGTCTACACCAGCCCGTCGGCCCTGGAGAAGAAGGCCAAGGTCCAGGCGACCATCGCGGCCAAGTTCGCCGCGCTGCCGCCCGAAGAGCAGCAGAAGATCCTCGCGCAAGAGGCCGTCTGGGCGGCGGAGCTGAAGGCTCAGGGCATCAACGTCCAGCTGGCCCCGGACCTGGAGATGCCGCCCGTGGAGGTGGTGGACGAAGAGGAACTGGCCCTGCGCGTGGCGGCGGTCAAGCAGGCGGCGGAGAAGATCCTCGCCGACCCCCTCAGCGGGGGCATCACCTATGTCGATGTGGTGGCGCTGCATGACGCCCTGTCCGCCCTGGCCCGTGCCCATGTGCCCGGTGCCGACCCCGCGTGGCTGAAGCAGCAGAAGGCGTTCTCGCTGGTGGGCGACCTCATTGCCAAGGCACCTGGGTGGACGAAGGGAGCGCTGCTGGTCCAGATGGCCGCCGTGGCCGCCGAGAAGGCGGGCGTGCCCAAGGAGGGTGTGGCGAGCCTACCCCTGTCGGGCCTGGTGGCCCTGTTCGACCCGCAGGCCGACCCGCAGCTCAAGCAGGCCGCCAAGGAGCTGGCCCTGGAGAAGGTCCAGGTGGTGGATGCCGTCCGGGCCGCCGTGAAGGCTGTGGAGGATCTAACCCAGGATCTGCCTCCCGAAGCGGAAGACTTGAGTCAACCTACCGTGCCCAAAGAGCCAGCCTTGAAGCTGGAGTGGCTGGCCACGGCCAAGGCCGCCGCCGAGAAGCTGATTTGGGCAGAGGGCGAGTACGCCAAGCACGTCACCCAGACGACCTGCCAGTCTTGGCCCCACCTGAAGTGGTTCACCGGCATCCCCGCCCCTATCACTTTCATCAACGCGTCCGGCGCGCTGCAGGCGAAGGCCAAGGCGGTCGTGGCCTCGCTGGACGCCAAGGCGCTGCGGCAGGCGGCCCAAACGCTGGCCGGGCTGTCGGAGGAAGAGGCGAAGGTGGCGACCAAGGCCCAGCTGGCCGCCGTGGTGCTGGGCGCGGTCCTGGGCAAGGCGGCCACCCCCAAGGTCCAGGGCAAGGCCCAGGGCATGCTGGCCAAGATCCACGCCAAGATTCAGACCACGCCCAAGCTGCCGCCGGTCCCCAAGCCCGGTCCCGAACCGCCGCCGGTGCCCCCACCCCCGCAGGGACACGTCCCGGCGCCACCCGCAGCCCTGCTGCCCAAGCACGTGCCCTTCCGGGAAAAGGTGCAGGCGCTGGCGGGCATCGTGCTGCAGCGCCTGGCGCTAGCCAAGATGCCGCCCTGGAAGGGCCGCGACGCCGTGCGGAAGCTGGCGCTGACGCACGAAGGTCCGGCCACCGCGCTGGGCGGCGTGCACGAGAAGCACTTCTACCGTGACCCCACAGGCAAGCGCTGGCTGTTCAAGCTGGACAAGCACCCCGGCGCGCCCGCTGCGGCGGCGGAAGAGGCGGCGGAGGTGGTGCGCCGGGCCGGGCTGCCCACCGTGGAAGTGCGGGTGCGGGATCTGGGCGACAGGGTAGGGTCGCTGCAGCCCATGCTGGAGGGTGCCAAGCCCTTGCCGCCCGACCCGCTGCAGTGGACGCCCCAGCAGCGCCAGGGCATGATGATGCACCACGTGGTGGACTGGCTCTTGGGCGACCACGACGGAAACCCGCAGAACTTCCTGGTGTACGAAGGCGCGCCTGTCCGCGTGGACCGCGGGCAGGCGTTCAAGTTCTTCGGCAGGGACCGCCTGGCGCTGGACTACGAACCCAACAAGGTCCACGGCGCGCCGCCCCACGCGGCGCTGCTGCTCTACCGCGCGGCGCGGGCCGGGAAGGTGCACGTCGACCCCCGCACCGTCCTGCCGGTGATCAAGGCCGTGGAGACCATCCCGGACGACGAGTACCGGGAGTTCCTGCGCCCGGTAGCGGAGGCGGGCGCGAAGGGCCGGGCGGCCGGGTGGTATGAGGCCATGGCGCAGCGCGCCGCCGCGAAGAAGGGTGGTGCCCCGGTGACGGATGTCGACGTGGCGGAGGCGTTCCTGGAGGCTGCGCTGGAGCGGAAGCGGAACCTGCGACGGGACTTCGAGGAGTTCTTCTCGGCGGTGTTCGGCGGCCGGTTCCGGTTCGCGGATCCCTCTGCGACCAAGGCCGGGTAGGCGGCGCGAAAGGGGGTGGAGTGCGTGGCCCAGTGGTGCGACTACGGTGCGTATTCCGACGAATTCGTCCAGTGATTCCGATTCATCGCGACCAGTGATTCCGATTCAAAGCGACCACTGCTCGCGGCGAGGCGACGCCGGCGCTTCTCATTGTGCACACTGGTCGCTTTGCTG
>JBBIPI010000291.1:0-2094 GCA_037442985.1 Clostridiales bacterium | reverse complement strand
GGCAAGAGGGGCCGCCCGTGGCGGACCTGATCACGCCTATCGGGCCGCTCTGGCTGGTGGCCGGCCCAAGGGGTCTGAGATCCGTCCTGGGGCGGCCGCCGACGTCGTCCTCCGGCAGCGAGGAGGAGGGGCATGCCTTCCGGGACTGGGCGCGTCAGGAGCTCGCCGAGTACTTCGCCGGCCGGCGGCGCGCCTTCACCGTCCCCCTGGACCTGCAAGGGGTGAACGCCTTCACGCGCCGCGTGCTCGAGGAGGTGCGACGCCTCCCCTTCGGAACCACCGCGACCTACGGCGACATCGCCCGCAGGCTGGGCGCACGCGGGGCCGCCAGGGCGGTCGGGCGGGCGCTGGCAACCAACCCGCTCCCCATCCTGATCCCCTGTCACCGGGTGGTGCGCGCCGACGGGACCGCGGGAGGATACAGCGCCGGCCTCGCGGCCGGCGCCAAGGAACGCCTGCTTGCTCTGGAAGGCGCTTCTTACCACCTCAGGCCAGGATGAGCGCGTCCTCCACGTTGAGCTCCTCGTCGCACGCGGCCACGTCGCGGATGCCATCCTCCCGCCCGCGCACGAACTCGCGCACGAAGTAACGCGGGGCAGCCAGCGTCTCTACAATGTAGCGGCAGGCCTGCTTGGGATCCAACGTAGTGCCGCAGGTGAACACGTCGAAGGAAGCGTACTGGTGCTCGGGGTGCGTATGCACAGAGATATGGGACTCGGCCAGGACCAGCACGCCGCTCAACCCCTGTACCGGAAAGCGCTGGAAGGCGGCTTTCATGACGGTCGCCCCGCAGGCGGAGGCGGCCTTGAGCAGGGTGCGGCGCATGAAGGCCAGGTCGTTCAGCTTCTCGGAGTCGACGCCCCAAACGTCCAGCAGGATGTGCCGCCCCAGGGTCTCATACCTCCTGTGCATAAGAAAAGCCCCCCTTTTGCGCGAGTTTCTGGCCGGCCGACCGGCCAGACGGCACCGCCGTTTCCGCCACGGGGGATCAAGTCGGGCGCCTGCGGGCCCCAACCCTTTAAGCGGAAACCCGGTGTCCTGGTTTTGACGAGTGTAATTGTATTATCACCCCTACCGGGCGTCAAGAAAGAAGCGCGCTCAAGTCGCTTCGGGCCGAGAGAATAAACGCCTTTTGTGGCAGGTATCATACATAGCGACTAGGCGCAACCCATCTCGGCTCGGGGGGAAATGTGATGCCGGAGACGTCGGAACAGGTTTTCTATGAGGAGATTCGCGAGAAGAAGACGGCGGCCACCGGGACGCGCGGGAGGAAGGGAAAGCGCGGGATGGTGGGCAAGATGGTGACTCCCGCCGACCTGTCCGGCGCCGAATACCGCCAGGCCCGCGACCTGCCCTCCTTCAACGTTTATGAACTCCTCGACAAGCTCCTGGAGGCGCCGACCCTCAAGTCCGTGCTGCTGAACCGCATGGACGAGGAATACCAGAATTACCGTCGCGCCACGGAGAAGACCTTGGACGCCGTGGTGGAGGTCGTCCGCCTGGGGCTGGAACCGGTCTACAAGGAACTGGCACGGCTTGAACAAAAGGTGGACGAGGCCTTGGGCCAAGTGCGGGAGCCAGGCGCGGGCCCCGGCCGGATCCCTGCCGCGCCCAAGCGGCGCATCCGCTGGGGGTCCAACCCCGAGGACATCCGCGCCACCGTGTTCCGGCAGCTGGAGGAACTCGTCGCCGACGGCGAGGAGCTGTCCACTGAGCTCATCAAGCGGCGTATCCCGAGCATGCTCCGCTGGATCTACGGGGAACGGGCGGTGTTCGACGGCATCGAAGGTCTCCGCGCCGAGTTCCGGCGCGTCCGGGCCGCGCAACAGCAACAGGAGGCGAAAGCGGAGGGAGAGGTCCAACCGGCCTGAGCGGCCCCCGGCCCGTCATACCCGCCTGCGGATCGCCATATACCAAGCCGTAGTAACCCTGGGAAAGGGGGGCCGTGGTGCCGGTAAGGCCTCTCTTCAGAGGCACCCTGGCCCTCACCGCGGCGGGCCTTTTCGCCCGGTTCACCGGGTCCCTCTACCGGATCCTGCTGGTGCGGGTGATCGGCGACACCGGCGTGGGCCTCTTCCAGATGGCCTTCCCTTA
>JBBIPI010000290.1:0-1527 GCA_037442985.1 Clostridiales bacterium | reverse complement strand
TCCTCCAGCCTGCCCGCGTCGCCCTCGCGCACCAGCGAGACGGCGTACTGCACATCCTGGGCCGACAGGGCGTGGCCCTCGGCGACGAAGCGCAGCAACCGCTCTAGGAGCCCCTCGGCCTTGCGGGCCGCCTCCGGCTCGCCCGTGACGATGAGCTCGTTGCCCCGATAAAGGACCTCGACGCCCAGGCCGGCCTCGACCGCCTTCAGGTGCTCGTCCTGGTGGCCGAAGAGCAGCCGCGCCTCGTTCGGGTCGGCGATCTGCAGGCGGCGCTGTCCCCGGTCCCCGTCACCGTCGGCCAACGTCCCGCTGCCGCCTCCCCTCGCGGCCGCCCTCGGGCGAAGCCCGGCGTCCGATGTCCTCCTCGGTCTCGACGACCAGGCGCAGGCCGACCAACCCGCCCTCGTCCCGCACCACCTGCGCGCTCTCCCGGAGGAGGCGCGCGCCTTCCGGGATCTGCTCCAGCAGGCGGCGCCGGGCCTCGGCCTCGGCCTGGGCCAGCGCCTCCGCCCGCGTGACCGTACGCGTCGAGCGCCGCACCTCGTGGTACCGCAGGTGCACGAATTCTACGGGGAACGCCGCATTCCTCCAGCGTGGCGGCCGCAGGCGCACCTCTTCGACCTGGTAATCAGGAAAGGGCGGCTGCCCCCGGCCGCTCAGGACGACCCGGCGCCCGGCCAGCCCGATGAAGCGCCGCACGTAGACGGCGCCGGTGCGGATGGCCACTTGCTGGGTGAGGGGCACTTCCACGTATGTATCATACCAGACGCGCGCCCGGACGATGCCCCGCGCGCGCACCGGCAGGGGCGCCGGGCCGCCCTGGGGCGGCGCCTCGCCCTCGCCCCAGGGGTTGATCGCCCCCCGGATCAGGACCTGCCCCCGCCGCACCAGCTCCCCCTCCCGCACCGCCGGTTCGCCGGCGAGGACGAGGAGGCGGACGATCAGGCCGTCCTTGGCGGCGACCACGTCCCCCGGCGTGGTGTCGGGCCGCTCCTCCTCCATGAGGACCGTGCGCTCCACCACCTCCACCACCGCCTTCGTGCCCTCCAGCCGGACGCTCGCCCAGGCCAGGCCGGGGAGCTTCACGGGCAGCGCGTTGGCCACCCGCCGGGCATCGACGGCGCCCTTCCAGACCCCCGGACGGAGGCCCAGCTCGGCCAGCGCCTGCAGCAGCTCCTGCTCCTCCAGGGCGCGCAGGCCGCGCACCTCGACGGCCCAGACGAAGGAGGAGGCGGCGTACAGGAGGGCGGCCACAACGGCGGCGCCCGCCAGCAGGACGCGCCGCCGCCGGGCGCGCCGCAGCAGGAAGGGGAGGCCGCGGCGCCGCACGATGCGGACGCGGCAGCGCGCCCGCCGCGCCACCGGCCTGAGCGCGCGGAAGGCGCGCACCCCCACGTGCAGGTGGAGGGCGCCCTCCCGCTGCCGCACGTTCCAGAAGTAGATCCCGCGGGAGACGGCCAGGTTCAGGAAGCGCTCCGGGCTGCCGCCGCTCACCCGCAGCTCCAGGTAGCCCAGGATGTAGAAGAG
>JBBIPI010000289.1:0-1538 GCA_037442985.1 Clostridiales bacterium | reverse complement strand
GGTCTCCCGGTCGAGGAGTTCGGCGGGGATCACCCGGTGGATGACGTGCTCGATCATGTCGGCCTTGATCGTGGATTGGGGCACGTCGGGGCGGTGCTGGGTGGAGACGACGACCGTGTGGACCCGGACGGGGCGGTTCCCCTCGTACTCCACGGTGACCTGCGTTTTGCCGTCCGGGCGCAGGTAGGGCAGCTCCTCCTTCTTCCGCACCTCGGCCAGCCGCCGCGCCAGCCTGTGGGCGAGGGAGATGGGAAGCGGCATCAACTCGGGGGTCTCCCGGCAGGCGAAACCGACCATCATGCCCTGGTCGCCGGCGCCCAGGCGGGCCTCCTCATCCTCCCGCCCCCCGTCGCGGATCTCCAGCGCCCGGTCGACCCCCTGGGCGATATCGGGCGACTGCTCGTCGATGGCGGTGAGGACGGCGCAGGTGTCGCCGTCGAACCCGTACTTGGCGCGGGTGTAGCCGATCTCGCGGACCGTCCGGCGCACCAGGGCCGGGATGTCCACGTAGCAGCGGGTGCTGATCTCGCCCATGACGAGCACCAGGCCCGTGGTGACCGCCGTCTCGGCGGCGACCCTGGCCTCGGGGTCCTGGGCGAGGATGGCGTCCAGGATGGCGTCGGAGACCTGGTCGCAGATCTTGTCGGGATGGCCCTCGGTGACGGATTCGGAGGTGAAGAGGTGGCTCCCTTTCGACATCGCGTTGCCTCCCCGGTGAAGCGGCAGCAAGAAAAGGCAGGAAACCCACGGTGATACTAGCACCCGCCGAAAAGCCTTGTCAACGCGGCTCGCCCGTCCGGAGCGGCGACACTTTACAATATCGACGGATTCCCGCCTAAACGAGATGGGTTTATAGTAGTGTATTGTGGGAAGCGCCCGGAGGGTTGCGGCGGGCCCCGGACGCCCCGGAAGATCCATCGAGCGAGACTTCGCGAAGGAGGAGAGATCGAAGGACGATGACAAACAGCGTGCTCTATCCCATCGTCGCCGGCCTCATCGCCATCCTCTACGGTGCCTACCTCATCAGCTGGATCCTGAAGCAACGGGTCGACCACCAGCGGGTGGCCGAGGTCGGCGCGGCCATCCAGCAGGGTTCGGCGGCGTACCTCAGCCGCCAGTACCGCACCCTGGGGCTGGTGGCCGTGGTTCTCTTCCTCATCATTGCGGTCGCCCTCGGAGCGGTCAGCGCCGTCTCCTTCCTGGTGGGCGCCACCCTCTCCGGCGCGGCGGGCTACATCGGCATGACGGTCTCCGTCCGGGCCAACATGCGGACGGCCGAGGCCGCGGAGCGCGGCGTGGGAGCCGCCCTCCGCGTGGCCCTGCGGGGCGGGGCGGTGACCGGCCTCTTCGTGGTGGGCCTGGGTCTCCTGGGCGTGAGCGTCCTCTACGCCCTCACCGGCGACCCCACCTCCCTCGTGGGCTTCGGCTTCGGCGCCAGCCTGATCAGCGTCTTCGCCCGCCTGGGCGGGGGCATCTACACCAAGGCGGCCGACGTGGGCGCCGACCTGGTGGGGAAGGTGGAGGCGGGCATCCCGGAG
>JBBIPI010000288.1:0-1544 GCA_037442985.1 Clostridiales bacterium | reverse complement strand
AAGCGCTTGAGGACGTCGGTGAAGCTCAGCCCCACCACCCTATCCCCGCCCAGCCCCACGACCGTCGACTCCCCCAGGCCGGCCGCGCTCAGGGAGGCGACGATCTCGTAGCTCAGGGTGCCGCTGCGCGACACCACCCCCACGCGGCCCGGGCGGAAGATGTGGTTGGGCGGGATGCCGATCTTGCACTTGCCGGGGGAGCAGACGCCGAAGGTGTTGGGGCCGACGACGGTGACGCCCCTCTCGGCGGCGAAGGCCATGATCTGCAGGGCGTCGTGGAGCGGGATGTGCTCCGTGACGATGACCACCGTCTCCAGCCCCGCGTCGATGGCCTCGAAGGCGGCGTCGCGCGCCCGGGGGGCGGGGACGAAGACGGCCGAGGCGTTGGCCAGGTGGCTCTCCAGCGCCTCCTGGACGGTGTCGTACACGGGCACGCCGTGGACCGTCGCCCCGCCCTTGCCGGGGGAGACGCCGGCCACCACGTGGGTGCCGAAGTCCAGCATCTGGCGGGTGTGGAAGCTGCCCTCGTGCCCGGTGATGCCCTGCACCAGCACCCGCGTGTTCTCGTCCACCAGGATGCTCACGCGGCCCCCCCTCCCGCCAGCGCCACGGCCTGCCGGACCGCCTCCTCCATGGAGCGGTGGGCGGCGATGCCGGCCTCGGCCAGCAGCCGCAGCCCCTCCTCCTCGTTCGTGCCCACCAGGCGGACCACCAGGGGGGCGGAGGTGCCGGCGCGGTCGCGGGCGGTCAGGATGGCCCGCGCCACCTCGTCGCAGCGGGTGATGCCGCCGAAGATGTTCACGAGGATGACCCGCGGCCGGTAGGAGGCCAGCACCTCCAGGGCGCGGGCCATCGGCTCGGCGGCGGCGCCCCCGCCCACGTCCAGGAAGTTCATCGGCCGCCCGCCCAGGTGCTGGAGCGCGTCCAGGGTGGCCATGGCCATGCCGGCGCCGTTGGCCAGCACGGCGATGTCGCCCTCCAGGGGCACGAAGGTCAACCCCAGGTCCCGCAGCTCGGTGCCCCCGGCGCCGCGCGGGTCGGGGTCCGGCTCCTCGACGCGCGGCAGATCCGGGTGGCGGTAGAGGGCGTCGTCGTCCACGTTCAGCCGGGCGTCGGCCGCCACCAGCCGCTCGCCGCAGACCGCCAGGGGGTTGACCTCCACCAGCTCCGCATCGTAGGAGCGGAAGACGTCGTAGAGCGCCAGGGCGATCTCCTCGAAGCGGGTGGCCAGCAGCCCGGCCAGCTTGAGCTGGCGGGCCAGCTCGCGCGCCGCGTAGGGCTGGAGGCCCCAGGTGACCGGGACGCAGGCGCGCACGATGTCCCGCTCCGGCACCTGCTCGATGTCCACGCCCCCGGCGCCGGAGGCGATCACCAGCGGCCGCCGGGCGCTCGTGTCCACCGTCACCGCCAGGTACAGCTCCCGGTCGATGGGGAGCCGCTCCTCGACGTACACCGCCTCCACCGGGAGGCCCCGGACGCGGCTGCCCAGGAGGGCCGCGGCCGCGGCGGCCGCCTCGCCCGGCGTGTCCGCGGGCCGGATGCCG
>JBBIPI010000287.1:0-1545 GCA_037442985.1 Clostridiales bacterium | reverse complement strand
CGGCGCGGGTGACGATGCCCACCAGCCGGCCCTCCGCGTCCACCACGGGCAGGCGGTTGACGCGTCGCCGGATCATCTCCTCGCTCGCCTGTTCCAGCGTCCAGTCCGGCCGGGCGGTGACGGCCGGGCGCGACATGAGATCGGAAACCTTGACCGCGGCGATCTCCCGGATCGCGCGCTCGACCTCGGCCAGCGATCCGACCGGGAACACGCCCCCGAGGACGTCCACGAAGAGTGGTATCCGCAGGGCGCGGAACCGGCGGACCAGGTCCCCTTCGCTGATGACCCCGACCACGCGCCCGTCCGCCACCACGGGGAAGCCGCTCACCCGCTCCCGCCCCATCCGCTTGGCCACTTCCTGGAGAGGCTCGTCCACCCCCACGGCGCTCACGTCGCGGGTCATGATGTCCCCGACCCTGAGGGTCGAATGCTGTGGCACGATCGAGTCGCCCCTTTGCCCGATTCTGCGATCCCGCCACCCATTGTAGCGTACCGCGGACCTCCCGGGCCGACCGGGTCCCCGGCCGCGTCACTGGGCGCGGCGTCGGCGCGCGCCGCGCGCGTCGGACATCTCGATGATCAGCACCTCGGGACCCACCCGGCGCACCGCCTCCCACGGCACCGTCACCGGGCTCCGGAAGCCGAACAAGCCGGGAAGCCGGTTGCGGCCGTAGACGAGGAGGCTGTCGATCTCGCCCGTCTCGGGGTCGAAGACCAGGTCCGCGTCCCCGACCCGGCCGAGCAGCGCCCCGTCGTGCAGGTTGATGATCTCCTTGCCGGCCAGTTCGCTCCAGCGCATCGCCCTGTCCCTCCTGGGGGCGACGTGGACGGAAGCCGCCCCTCGGAACCCTATGCGGGACGGGGCGCGGAAAGACCTAGACGAACTCCAGTTCGGGCACGGCCGGGACCAGGCCGCGCTCGTGGCCGCGCCGCAGCAGCAACCGGATCGCCTCGCGCCCGTCCTCGCCCATGTCCAGGGTGCGCTCGTTGACGTACATGCCCACGAAGCGGTCGGCCAGGTCCTGTCCCAGGCCGCGGGCGTAAGTCAGGGCGTGGTGCAGGGCCTCCCGGCGGTGGGCCAGGGAGTAGGCGATGCTCTCCCGCAGCAGGTCGGAGACGCGGCCCATGAGCGGGCCGCCCAGGTCACGGCGCACGGCGTTGACCCCCAGGGGCAGGGGCAGCCCACCCGTGTCCTCCCGCCACCAGACGCCCAGGTCGACCACCTTGTGCAGGCCCATCTCCGCATGGGTGAGCTGGCCCTCGTGGATGAGGAGGCCGGCGTCCACCTCCCCGGCCGCCACCGCCTCCATGATGCGGTCGAAGGGCAGGGAGACCGGCCGGAAGTCGGGCAGGTAGAGGTGCAGGGCCAGGGTGGCCGAGGTCAGCCGCCCGGGGACGGCGATGCGCTTGCCCGCCAGCCAGGCGGGATCCACGAGCCGACGGGTGACGACCAGGGGGCCGTACCCCTCCCCCATGCTGGCGCCGCAGGGCGTGAGGGCGTAGCGCCCGGCCACGTACGGGTAGGCGTGGGCGGAGATGGCGGTG
>JBBIPI010000286.1:0-1546 GCA_037442985.1 Clostridiales bacterium | reverse complement strand
GGGTGCCGTTGTTGACCTGGATGGCCTCCTCCAGGCTCTCCACCGTGATGATGGCGGTGGTCGGCCCGAAGATCTCCTCCTGGGCGATGCGCATCTGCGGCCGCACGTCGGTGAAGAGCGTCGGCTCGTAGAAGAAGCCACGCGCGAGCCGCTCCTCGGTGGGGATCCGGCCGCCCGTCAGGAGGGTCGCCCCCTCGGACAGGCCGATCTCGGTGTAGCGGTGGACCTTCTCCTGCGCCGCCCGGTTGATGAGCGGGCCCATGTCGGTGGCCGGATCCAGCCCGTCGCCGAGGCGGAGCCCCTTGATGCGCTCCACCAGCCGGTCCGTCAGCGCGTCGCGCACGGCGCGGTGGACGATGATCCGGCTGGCGGCGGTGCAGCGCTGGCCGGTGGTGCCGAACGCCGACCACATGATGCCCTGCACGGCCAGCTCCAGGTCGGCGTCCTCCATGACGATTATAGCGTTCTTGCCCCCCATTTCCAGGTGGACCTTCTTGAGCAGGGGGCCGGCCACCTCCGCCACCCTCTTGCCCGCGGCCGTGGAGCCGGTGAACGACACCAAGTCCACTTCGGGATGGGAGAGGAGGCGCTCCCCCACCTCCTCCCCCGGTCCGTAGACCAGGTTCAGCACCCCGGGTGGCAGCCCCGCCTCCTCCAGGATCCTGACCAACTCGTTGGCCAGGAGCGGCGTGTCGCTGGCCGGCTTGAAGACGACGGTGTTCCCCGCCACCAGCGCCGGCATGATCTTCCAGGCGGGGATGGCCAGGGGGAAGTTCCAGGGGGTGATGCAGGCCACGACGCCCACCGGGTCCCGGACGGAGAAGCCGGCCTTGTCGGGGAGCTCGCAGGGCACCGTCTCGCCCGCCAGCCGGCGGCCCTCGCCCGCCATGTAGTAGGTCATGTCGATGGCTTCCTGGACGTCGCCGCGGGCCTCGGCGATCACCTTCCCCATCTCCCGGGTCATGAGGCGCGCCAGCTCCTCCTTGCGCCGGACCATGATCTCGGCGGCGCGGAAGAGGATCTCGCCGCGGCGGGGCGCCGGCACTCGCCGCCACTTGTCGAAGGCGCGGCGCGCCGCCGCCACGGCGCGATCCACGTCGGCCGCCGTGGCGCGACAGGCGTGCGCCAGGACCTCGCCCGTGGCCGGGTTGACGTCCTCGAACGTCTCGCCCCGCTCGCCCTCAACCCACTGCCCGTCGATGTAGTTGCGGAGCAGCAACACGGTGCGGGCCCCCTTCCCGTCCTCCGCCGTCTCGGTGACCACCGGTTTCATTAATGATTCGTTTCCTCCTTCCCCAGCCAGATTCCTTCCTGCGAACATTTGGTCTTTATGGTGGCACCGGCGGCGCGCGCTATGCGGATATTCGACAGACCGGCGGCCCAAAACTACGTCCAAGGTCTATCCTAGCGCGACGGGGGTGCCAGGGAGTGGCGCAGTTCGTGGGGCGCGACCGCCTCCTGCCGGACGACGTGCTCGAGCGCTTCAAGTACGAGGTGGCCCGGGAGCTGGGTCTCGCCGGCGAGGTGGCGGACGGGTATTGGGGCG
>JBBIPI010000285.1:0-1547 GCA_037442985.1 Clostridiales bacterium | reverse complement strand
TCGAGACGGCTGGGGGGACTTGGGACGCCCGGCTCGAGACCCGCCTGGCGGGCGCCGAGCAGGGGCTCAGGGCCGGGCTGGGGCTGGGAGAGGAGCAGGCGTGAGCGCGGCGCGGATCGTGGACCTGGAGCGCTGCCTGGAGGCCATCGGCGCCGCCCGGACGGTGGCGCGCGTCGGACAGGTGGTCCAGGTGGTCGGCCTGACCGTGGAGGCGCGCGGGCCGGCGGCCGAGGTCGGCGAGCTGTGTCTCGTCTACCCCCGTCGCGCCGGCAGCGCACCCGCGCCGGTGCCTGCCGAGGTGGTCGGCTTCCGCGGCGGTCAGGTCCTTCTCCTGCCCTTCGGGGAGATGCGCGGCATCGCCCCGGGTTGCCGCGTGGTGGCGGCCGGGCGCGGGCTGCGCGTGGGCGTGGGCGCCGGCATGCTCGGGCGGGTGATGGACGGCCTGGGCCGGCCCATCGACGGCCGTCCCCCCTGGCCGGTCGAGGCGTACCGGGACGTTCACGGCGAGCCGCCCCCGCCCCTGGCGCGCCGGCGCATCCGGGAGGCGATGGCGGTGGGCGTGCGGGCGGTGGACGGCCTGCTCACCATCGGCCGGGGCCAGCGGGTGGGGATCTTCGCCGGCAGCGGGGTGGGCAAGAGCACCCTGCTGGGCATGATGGCCCGCGGCGCCTCATCCGACGTGAACGTCATCGCCCTGGTGGGCGAGCGGGGGCGCGAGGTGCGCGACTTCCTGGAGGGCGACCTGGGGCCGGAGGCGCTGGCGCGGTCGGTGGTGGTGGTGGCCACGGCGGAGCAGCCGGCCCTGGTGCGCCTCAAGGCGGCCTTCCTGGCCACCGCGGTGGCGGAGCACTTCCGCGACCGGGGCCAGCACGTGCTGCTCCTCATGGACTCCCTGACCCGTTTCGCCATGGCCCAGCGGGAGGTGGGGCTGGCGGCCGGGGAGCCGCCGACGGCCAAGGGCTACACGCCCTCGGTGTTCGCCCTCCTGCCGCGGCTGCTGGAGCGGGCCGGGACGGCGGAGCGCGGCAGCATCACCGCCTTCTACACCGTGCTCGTCGACGGCGACGACCTGACCGATCCCATCGCCGACGCCGCCCGCTCCATCCTGGACGGCCACGTGGTGCTCTCGCGCGACCTGGCGGGGCGGGGCCACTACCCGGCCATCGACGTCCTGCAGAGCGTCAGCCGGACCATGGACGAGGTGGTGGACCCGGAGCACCGGCGGGCGGCCCTGGAGTTCCGCCGCCTGCTGGCCACCTACCGGGAGGCCGAGGACCTGATCAACATCGGCGCCTACCGCGAGGGGGCCAACCCGGACATCGATCGGGCGCGCGCCCTGAGCGGGGCGATGAACGCCTTCCTGCGGCAGGGGCCGCGGGAGGTCGCCGACTTCGCGGCCACGCGCGACGCCCTCGTCGCGCTGGTGAGGTGAGGGCCGTGGCGGTCTTCCGCTTCCGGCTGCAGCGGGTGCTCGACGTGGCCGTCCAGCAGGCGCGCCTGGCCCGGGAGGACCTGGCGCGGGCGGCGGCCGCGCGCGACGCGGCGCG
>JBBIPI010000284.1:0-1550 GCA_037442985.1 Clostridiales bacterium | reverse complement strand
CATGATGACTTCCTGGTACAGGTCCGCCAGGGGCATTGCGCCCTTTTCCCTCCTCATTCTCTCCCGGCCTGTCGCCGGTCGCCGCGGGGGTTTCCCCTGACCGCCCGGCCCGGTCGCCGCGGGGGTTTCCCCTGACCGCCCGGCCCGGTCGCCGCTCCCGTGACTCAGGCCGGCGCGCCGCCGCCGAAGAAGGCGCGGGCTCGCCGCAGGGCTTCCACGAGCCGGTCCACGTCGTCCCGGTCGTTGTAGACATAGAAGCTGGCCCGATTGGTGGCCGCCACCCCCAGCCACTCCATGAGGGGCTGGGCGCAGTGGTGGCCGGCGCGGATGGCCACCCCGTACTCGTTGAGGAAGGTGGCCACGTCGTGGGGGTGGATGCCCCGCAGGTTGAAGGATACCAGCCCCGAGCGGGGGGGCGGGGGACCGTGCACCTCGATGCCCGGCAGCTCCGCCAGGCGCTCCAGGGCGTAGCGCACCAGCTCCTGCTCGTGGGCGAAGACGGCTTCCATGCCCAGCCCCTCCAGGAACTCCACGGCGGCGGCCAGGCCCACGGCCCCCGCCACGTGGGGCGTCCCCGCCTCGAACCGGTACGGCACCTCGGCCCACGTGGACCGATGGCGCTCCACGGAGCGGATCATGTCCCCCCCGTAGAGGAAGGGTTCCATCCCGTCCAGCAGCTCGTACCGCCCCCACAGCCCGCCGCTGCCCGTGGGCCCCAGCATCTTGTGGCCGGAGAAGGCCAGCCAGTCGGCTCCCAGCTCCGCCACCGAGACGGGCAGGTGGGGCACGCTCTGCGCCGCGTCCACCAGCACCAGGGCCCCGGCGGCATGGGCCAGGCGCGCCACCTCGGCCACGGGGTTGATGGTGCCCAGCACGTTGGAGGCGTGGGTCAGGGCCACCAGCCGCGTGCGCTCGCCCAGGACGGCCCGCAGGGAATCCAGGTCGAGCCGGCCGTCGGGGGTCAGCTCGGCGTAGCGGAGGCGCGCCCCCTTCTCGGCGGCCACCTGCTGCCAGGGCACCAGGTTGGAGTGGTGCTCCATGGGGGTGAGGACGATCTCGTCCCCCGGCCCCAGGCGGCGGCGCGCCCAGGCGTAGGCCACCAGGTTGACGGCCTCGGTGGCGTTGCGGGTGAAGACGACCTCCTCGGGCCGCGCAGCGCCCAGGAAGCGCGCCACGCGGGCGCGGGCGCCCTCGTAGAGGGCGGTGGCCCGCTCGCCCAGCTCGTGGGCGGCGCGGTGGACGTTGGCGTTGCTCTCCCGGTAGAAGGAGGCCACGGCCTCGATGACGGCCAGGGGCTTTTGGGTGGTGGCGGCGTTGTCCAGGTAGCAGAGGGGGTGGCCGTTGACCTCCTGGGCCAGCACGGGGAAATGGCGCCGCACCGCCTCCGCGTCGAACCCCTTCCCCGCCGGCGGGGCGGCGTTGAACCCGCCCGCGCCGCCCGGCGCAACGGCCGCGCCGGTCGGCATGGCGCCCGCCCCGGAGGCGCGCGGCGCACGGGCGGCCGGGTGTCCCAAAGCCGCGCCGGTACCGGTCAGCGTGACGTGGGGCCG
>JBBIPI010000283.1:0-1559 GCA_037442985.1 Clostridiales bacterium | reverse complement strand
GACGCCATCACCGTCTACCGCCAGGGCGAGTTTGTCGACCTCTGCCGGGGTCCGCACCTGCCGTCCACCGGGCGGCTGCGCGCCTTCAAGCTGTTGAGCGTCGCCGGCGCCTACTGGCGGGGCGACGAGCGCCGCCCCATGCTCCAGCGCATCTATGGCACCGCCTTCGACAGCCGCGAGGACCTGGAGCGCTTCCTGTGGCAGCGGGAGGAGGCCAGGCGGCGGGACCACCGGCGCCTGGGGCCGGAGCTGGGCCTGTTCACCTTCCACGAGGAGGCGCCCGGCTTCGCCTTCTGGCAGCCGAAGGGGGTCGTGGTCTACCACGCCCTGATCGACTTCTCGCGCCAGCTGCAGGCCCGGCAGGGGTACCAGGAGGTCCGCACCCCGGCCATCATGGACGCCAGCCTCTGGCGCCGCTCGGGCCACTGGGACCACTACCGCGACAACATGTACTTCCTCGTGCGGGACGAGGAGCAGGTGGCCGTCAAGCCGATGAACTGCCCGGCCCACTGCCTCATGTACAAGGAGAGGGTGCGCTCCTACCGCGACCTGCCCCTGCGCCTGGCCGAGTACGGCCAGCTGGCCCGCTACGAGCGCTCGGGGACCCTGCACGGGCTACTGCGCGCCCGCGGCTTCGTCCAGGACGACGCCCACCTCTTCGTGCGGGAGGACCAGATCCAGGAGGAGATCGGGCGGGTGCTGGCCCTGGTGGACGAGGTCTACGGCACCTTCGACATGCCCTATGAGATCAAGCTCTCCACCCGCCCCGACGACTTCATGGGGGACCCGGCGTTGTGGGAGCGGGCGGAGGCGGCCCTGGCGGCGGCCCTGGCGGCGCTGGGCCGGCCCTACGAGCTGAACCCGGGCGAGGGCGCCTTCTACGGCCCCAAGCTGGACTTCGTCGTCACCGACTCCCTGGGGCGGCGCTGGCAGTGCGCCACCGTCCAGCTCGACTTCCAGCTCCCCGAGAAGTTCGACCTCACCTACGTGGACGAGGGCGGGCGGCACCGGCGGCCGGTGATGATCCACCGGGCGATCATGGGGTCCCTGGAGCGCTTCATCGGCATCCTGGTGGAGCATTACGCCGGCGCCTTCCCCCTCTGGCTGGCGCCGGTGCAGGTGCGCGTCCTGCCCATCGCCGACCGCCACCACGGCTACGCTGCCGAGGTCGCCGAGCGGCTGCGCGCGGCTGGGGTGCGGGTGGAGGTGGACGACCGGAACGAGAAGGTCGGCTACAAGGTCCGCCAGGGGCAGGTGGAGAAGGTGCCCTACCTGCTGGTGGTGGGCGACCGGGAGGCGTCCGAGGGGCTGGTGTCAGTGCGCTCGCGGGAGCGGGGCGACGAGGGCCCGGCGCCGCTGGAGGCCTTCCTCGAGCGGGTGCGGGCGGAGATCGCCGCGCGCCGCTGAGCGGGCGGGTCGGACGCGCCGCCGATGAGCTGGTTCAGAAACATGTGAGACTGCAGGCGTAGACAAGGGAATAAAAGGGGGCCATCCTTCTGGGTGAGAGAACCAAGAGGAGGTGGCCCCCAATGCGTGTTTTTGGTTTGCCGAAAGCATTC
>JBBIPI010000282.1:0-1563 GCA_037442985.1 Clostridiales bacterium | reverse complement strand
GGTCACCGACGAGGTGCGCGACCGCCGCCTCCGGGAGACACTGCTCGCCGTGGCCGCCGACGTGGAGGCCGGCCGCAGCCTGGCCGAGGCCCTCGCCGCCCGCGGCGACGCCTTCCCGCCCCTCGTGCAGCACCTGGTGGCCGCCGGGGAGCAGGGCGGGTTCCTTGCCGAGACCTTCCGCCGCCTGGCGGAGCACCTGGAGAAGGAGGAGGACCTGGCCCAGAGGATCCGCTCGGCTACCCTCTACCCCAAGATCGTGGCCGGGGCGGCCGTCCTCATCGTCACCCTCCTGGTCACCCTCATCGTCCCCACCTTCGCTACGGTGTTCGAGGGCATGGGCCTGGAGCTCCCCCTCCTCACGCGGGCCATCCTGGCCGCCGGCTCCTGGGTGCGGGGCTCCTGGTACCTGCTGCCCCTGCCCGTGGCCGCCCTGGCCCTGGCCCTGCGCGCCTGGGGGCGCACGCCGGGCGGCCGGCGGCGCCTGGACCGCCTGGCGCTGCGCCTGCCCGTCTTCGGGCCCCTGGCGGCCAAGCGGGCGATGGCCGTCTTCGCCCGCACCCTGGGCACGCTCCTCCAGGGCGGCGTGCCCATCCTGCTGGCCCTCGACCTGGTGGAGCGGGCGCTGGGCAACGTGGCGCTCCAGGAGGTGGTGCGCGCGGCCGCCGAGGACGTCCGCGCCGGCCGGAGCATGGTGGACGCCCTGCGCGCCTCCCCGTTCGTGCCCCGGGCGCTGGTGGAGATGGTGAAGGTGGGGGAGGAGACGGGCCACCTGGAGGAGATGCTCTTCCGCGCCGCCTCCTACTACGAGGCCGAGGTGGACCGGACCGCCGGCCGCCTGGCCACCCTCATCGAGCCGGTGATCATCGTCGTCCTGGGCGGGATCGTGGCCCTGATCCTCCTCTCGGTGTTCATCCCCCTCTTCGACGTCTACCAGGGCCTGCAGCAGCAGTAGCCGCCGGTCGCCCGCGCGGCCAGGCGGAAGCAATGGTAAGATGGAACCGAGGAGGACCGCCATGGCGACGGGGACCAGGCTGACCGCCAGAGACCTCTGGCTCCTCGGCGACGGCGACGTGCGCCGCGAGCTGGTGGACGGTGAGGTCGTCGAGATGCCGCCCACGGGGGGGATCCACGGCGCCGTCACGCTGACCATCGCCCGCCGCCTGGCCGAGCATGTGGAGCGGCAGGGAGGAGGGCGGGTCCTGGTGGGCGACGTGGGCTTCCACCTGAACCTGCCGGAGGACCCGGAGCGGGTGCGGGCGCCGGACGTGGCCTTCGTCTCCGCGGGGAGGCTGCCCGGCGGCCAGCTTCCCGAGGGCTTCCTGCCCGGCGCGCCGGACCTGGCGGTGGAGGTCCTGTCCCCGTCGGACAATCCCGTCGAGGTCCAGCGCAAGATCCGCGACTACCTGGAGGCCGGGGCGCGGCTCGTCTGGCTCGTCGCGCCCCAGGCCAGGACGGCCACCGTCTACCGGGCGGACGGCTCGGCCCGCCTCCTCCGGGAGCGCGACGACCTCGACGGCGAGGACGTCCTGCCCGGCTTTCGCCTGCCCCTCTCAGCCCTCTTGG
>JBBIPI010000281.1:0-1573 GCA_037442985.1 Clostridiales bacterium | reverse complement strand
GCATAGATACACGCGTATCACGCCGGCTGCGCCCGCACGCCTTGCGGCTCTAGCTCTCCTGCCCTATTCCGTGCCTAGCAGCTGTCGAAGTCGGATTGGTCTACCTGCTATCCCGTGACGGTGATGGGCGCCGTTTTCGTCACCTGTGGTGCCGCCCCAGCGCGGGTAGTCCGAACGGATCACTATCGCGAGAAAAAACAGTACCAAAGTGCTATGATCCGCCGCTCCGCTAAGCTCAGATGACGGATTGAGTTATCAAAGAGTCACCGTGTAGCATGAATACGGTGCGGCGACGACGCCGTGCCGGGGAGGTGCGGAACGTGGCGCGGCAGGCGGTGGCGGCCCTGCTCCTGATCGCCGTCGCGGCGCTCTCCGCCTGCGGAGGGAGCCGGACGAGGTCGGAGCGTCAGGCACCCGAGGAGAACCCCTGGCACGGGTCGGTCCTCGACCCGCCGGTGCCCGCCCCGGACTTCGCCCTCACCGACCCTGAGGGCAGGGTGTTCCGCCTGAGCGAGCAGCGCGGCCATCCCGTGCTCCTCTTCTTCGGTTACACCTTCTGCCCCGACGTCTGCCCCACCGAACTCGGCACGTGGCGCAGGGTGCGGGACCTGCTGGGCGAGGACGCCGAGCGCGTCCGCTTCGTCTTCATCACCGTCGACCCGGAGCGGGACACGCCCGAAAAGGTCGGCAAATACGTGCGGTCGGCCGGGCACGAGAGCTTCATCGGGCTGACGGGCGGGCGCGAGGAGCTGGAGCAGGTCTGGAGCGACTACAACGTCTACGTGAGAAAGGAAGAGCCGCAGCAGCCCGGCGGTTACTACGCCGTGACCCACAGCGCGCTGACCTATCTGGTGGATCCGGACGGACGCCTGCTCGTCCTCTACAGCTTCGGCACCAAGGCCGAGGACATCGCCGCCGATCTGCGGCGCATTCTCACCCAGGGGGTTGATGGCTAGATGGACGCACGCGCGAGGAAGGGCATCCGGTACCGGCTGGCAGCCGCCACCGTGGGGCTGGCGCTGGCCCTGACGCTGGCGGGGTGCAGTGGCAAGCAGACGAAGGAGGAGGCCGCAGAGCAGCCCCCGGCCGCGCCGGCGGCCAAGGGGCCCGTCATCAGCGTAGAGGGCGCCTGGGCGCGGCCCAGCGCCGAGGGTTCCATGATGAGCGCCGCCTACTTCACGGTGCGCAACACGGGCGACGAGGACGACGCCCTGGTGGGGGCGAGCGCCGACGTCGCCGGCCGAGCGGAGCTGCACGAGTCCCGGCCGGCCACGACGGAGAGCAAGGCGGAGGGTTCGATGGGAGGCCAAACGATGGGAGGCTCCGGCGGCAACGACATGGCCATGGAGATGGTGCCCGTGGACCGGATCACCGTGCCGGCCGGCGGCTCGGTCGAGCTGAAGCCGGGAGGCCTGCACGTGATGCTCATGGACCTGAAGCGGCCGCTGGCGGTGGGCGACCGCTTCCAGCTCACCCTCCGCTTCGAGAAGAGCGGCGAGCAGACGGTGGAGGTCGAGGTGCGGCAGCCCTAGCCGCGTCGCTGGGGAGAGCAGGCGGTCAGGCACCAGGCGAC
>JBBIPI010000280.1:0-1575 GCA_037442985.1 Clostridiales bacterium | reverse complement strand
GGCGCAAAAGATAATGGAAAACCGTTGACAGCGACCAGGAAACGATGGGGGTGGCGAGCGTGCGCGTTGCCGTGGAGGAACGACCGCCCGTCAGCGTGGAGGCGGACGCCGTCGTCGCAGGGGTCTTCAAGGGCGGGGAGTTGGACCCCCCGGCAGCCGAGCTGGACGCCGCCCTGGGCGGCGCCCTCAAGGCCCTGGTGGCCGCCGGGGAGATCCGGGGCGAGCCGGGGGAGATCGCCATCTACCATACCGACGGGCGCCTGCCGGCGCGGCGCGTGATCCTGGTCGGCCTCGGCCCGGCGGGGAAGCTGGACGGGGAGCGGGTGAGGCAGGCGGCGGGCAGCGCCGCCCGCGCCGCCCGCGACCGGGGCTGCCGCCGCGTCGCCCTGACGCTCCTGGGCGAGGGCTCCCCAGGGGGGCCGGAGGTGGCGGAGCGGGCGCGCGCCCTGGTGGAGGGCGCCTGGCTCGGCCTGTATCGTTTTCAGGCGTATAAGTCCAAGCCGGACGAGAAGGCCGTCGAGGAGCTCGGCGTCGTCGCCCCCGCCGCCGACGTGGCGGCCGCCGTCGAGGAGGGCCGGGTGCTGGCCGAGGCGACCTGCCTGGCCCGCGACCTCACCAACGAGCCGAGCAACCGCATGACGCCACGGCTGCTGGCCGAGGCCGCGGCGCGCCTGGCCGAGGACGGCCGGCTGGAGGTGGAGGTGTTCGACGAGAGGTGGATGGAGCAGGAGGGGATGGGCGCGCTCCTGGGGGTGGCCCGGGGCAGCCAGGAGCCTCCCCGCTTCATCGTCCTGCGCTACCGCTCCGGCCGGGCGGGCGCACCGCTCCTCGCCCTGGTGGGCAAGGGGCTGACCTTCGACAGCGGCGGCATCTGCATCAAGCCGGCCGAGGGCATGGACGAGATGAAGATGGACATGGCCGGCGGCGCGGCGGTGATCGCGGCCATGCGGGCCATCGCGCGCCTGGCTCCTGCGCTGGACGTGGTAGGACTGGTCCCGGCCACGGAGAACATGCCGGGCGGCCGGGCCCAGAAGCCGGGAGACGTGGTGCGGGCCTGCAACGGCAAGACCATCGAGGTGATCAACACCGACGCCGAGGGGCGCCTCATCCTGGCGGACGCCGTGGCCTACGCGGCGCGGCTGGGGGCGCGCTGGATCGTCGACATCGCCACCCTCACCGGGGCCGTCGTCATCGCCCTGGGACACCAGGCGGCGGCGGTGATCGGCAACGACGAGGGCCTGATCGACGCGGTGCGGGCGGCCGGGGCCCTGGCCGGGGAGCGGTTCTGGCCCCTGCCGGCCTATGAGGAGTACAAGGAACAGTACAAGAGCAACATCGCCGACCTGAAGAACGTGGGGGGGAGGCCGGCCGGCACCATCACCGGCGCCCTGATCATCGGCGAGTTCGTAGGCGAGGCGTCCTGGGCCCACCTGGACATCGCGGGCGTGGCCTGGCACGACAAGGACCTGCCGTACCGGCCTGCCGGCGCCACCGGATTCGGGGTCAGGACTCTCGTCCACCTGGCGCGGGGGCTGGCGGCCGGGGCGGCGGGATGAGCCGGCCGTACGCCTGGCG
>JBBIPI010000279.1:0-1592 GCA_037442985.1 Clostridiales bacterium | reverse complement strand
CAAGCGGGCGGCGATCCCGCCCCGCCGGCCGCCGGCCAGGGCGATGAGCCCTCCGGAGGCCGCCGCCTCCGCCAGCGCCTCCCACGAGGCGGCCGGCTGGCGGCGCGGGCGCTCCCGGTGGGCGCGGGTCAAGAGCCGGCAGAGGGCGGCGTAGCCCTCCGGCCCCTCGGCCAGGAGGGTGAGGGGGTGGCCGTCCAGGTCCACCTCCGCCCCCAGGATGGGCTTCACCCCTGCCGCCTCGGCCGCCCGCAGGAACTCCACCGCCCCGTAGACCCCGTGCCGGTCGGTGAGGGCCAGGGCGGGCATGCCTTGCGCGGCGGCGCGCGCCACCAGGGCGGCGGGGGTGCTGGCGCCGTCGAGGAAGGAGTAGCAGGAGCGGACGTGCAGGTGGACGAAGGGGGTTGCCTTCAACGGCACCATCCCCGATGGCACCGGTCGCCAACGCGTGCCACCCGGCCGCACGAGTGATACACTAGTAACACACTTTCTCTCGCCAAGGGGTGGCAGGCGTGCCGGCTAAGAGCCCCCGGGTCAACACGGTGCTGGAGCGGCCCCTCTACGAAGAGGTGCGCCGGTTGGCGGCCATGGAAGGGGTGTCGGTCTCGCAGAAGGTGCGCGATCTCGTCCGCGAGGCCCTCGATCTCCTGGAGGACCGGGCCCTGGCCGCCGTGGCCGCCGAGCGGGAGAACGCCCTGGAGGAGGGCGCGGTCCTCTCGCACGAGGAGGTCTGGGAGCGGCCGCCCGCAGGGCGGAATGGCGCTTGAATGGCCTACCGCTTGCGCTACCACCCGGCCGTGGCTGCGGAGGACCTGCCGCGCATCCCTCGGAACGTCAGAGAGCGGACCCGCGCGGCGCTGGAGCGCCGCCTCACCCAGACTCCGGAGGTCAGCGGCAAGCCGCTGCGCGGCACGCTCCGTGGCTACTGGAAGCTGCGGGTGGGCGACTACCGGGTCGTCTATAAAGTGGAACGGGACACCGTGCTGATCCTCGCCATCATGCACCAAAGCAGGGTCTACCAGTTCCTGCGGCAACGGACGTAGGCGGTTTCGCGCGCTCCCGCTGGGCAAACGGGCCACCGTCCTCCACAGCGCCGGCGCCGGGGCCGCGGCCGCATCCGCCGACACCGCGCCCGCAGCCGGGGGCGGCGATCCGATGGCTGAGGCCGAAGCCGCCCGCCCCACCGCGGTGCGTCCTGTTCAGACGTATATGCCATTATAATTGTACGATAAAACAGAACACACTGGAAGGGGAGGCGGCGTGCCCGGCCGCCGTCACGAGCCCCCACCGTCCCGGAACGCCGGTCGCGTTGCCGCGCGCACGCGACCAACAAAAGGGCGCCGCAAGCCCCTAGCTTTAGCCAGAGGGACAAGGCGGCCGGTTTTTTTGTGGTATAACACTCCTGAGTTCGACAGCAGACCGGGCGGTTGGGCACCTAGTCAGGGCCATAAGTCCTGGGCCACAAGGCTTCTTGGGCGGGGAGGGCGGAAAAACGCCAAAATTGCATAGGCACACGCTAGTTGGAAGAGAGATTGACAACCAGGCATAGTTACGGTATCTTATAGGTATGTACATCCGGGTCACCCAGCGGACCA
>JBBIPI010000278.1:0-1613 GCA_037442985.1 Clostridiales bacterium | reverse complement strand
GATGGCGCTCGAGCTGTTCAAGCCCTTCGTCATGAAGCGCCTGGTGGAGATGGGCCTGGCCCACAACATCAAGAGCGCCAAGCGCATGGTGGAGCGCATGCGGGACGAGGTCTGGGACGTCCTCGAAGAGGTGATCAAGGAGCACCCGGTGCTCCTGAACCGCGCGCCGACGCTGCACCGCCTGGGCATCCAGGCCTTCGAGCCGGTGCTGGTGGAGGGGCGTGCCATCCAGATCCACCCCCTGGTCTGCACCGCCTACAACGCCGACTTCGACGGCGACCAGATGGCCGTCCACGTCCCCCTGTCGGCCGAGGCCCAGGCCGAGGCCCGCATCCTCATGATGGCGGCCAACAACATCCTGAACCCCAAGGACGGCGGGCCGGTCACCACCCCGACCCAGGACATGGTCCTGGGGTGTTACTACCTGACCCTCCAGCGCCCGGGCGCGAAGGGGGAGGGGAGGATCTTCGCCTCCCCGGAGGAGGCCATCCTGGCGGAGTCGCTGGGCGAGGTGGACCTGCACGCCCTGGTGACGGTGCGGGTGAACGGGCGGCGCATCCAGACCACGGTGGGCCGGTTGATCTTCAGCGAGCGCCTGCCCCGCGAGGCCATGGACGATGGCGAACCGTTCAACGCCGTCGTCGACAAGAAGCTCCTGAGCCGGATCGTGGCCCGGTGCTTCCACCGCCTGGGCACGGCGGCCACGGCGCGCATGCTGGACGAGATCAAGTCCCTGGGGTACCGCTTCGCCACGAGGGCCGGCGCCACCATCGGCATCACCGACATCGAGGTGCCTGCGCAGAAGGCCGAGATCATCTCCCGTGCCGACGCCGAGGTGGTGGAGATCGAGAACCAGTACCGGCGCGGCCTCCTCACCGAGGACGAGCGGTACCAGAAGGTGATCGAGGTCTGGACCCAGGCCAAGGACGAGCTGACGCGGGCGATGATGAACTCGCTCGACCGCTTCAACCCGGTCTACATGATGGCCACCTCCGGGGCGCGAGGCAACGTGAACCAGCTTTCCCAGCTGGCCTGCATGCGCGGCCTGATGGCGGACCCCGCCGGACGCACCATCGAGATCCCGGTCAAGGCCAACTTCCGCGAGGGCCTGACGGTTCTGGAGTACTTCACCTCCACCCACGGGGCGCGCAAGGGCCTGGCGGACACCGCCCTGCGCACCGCCGACTCGGGATACCTGACGCGGCGCCTCGTGGACGTGGCCCAGGACGTCATCGTCCGCGAGGAGGATTGCGGCACGACGGAAGGGATCACGGTCGGCGAGATCAAGGACGGCAACGAGCAGATCGAGTCCCTGGCGGACCGCATCGTCGGCCGCACCGCCGCCGGGACCATCGTCCACCCGGCGACGGGCGAGGTGATCGTGGAGGCCGGGGAGGAGATCGACGAGGCCCGGGCCGACGCCATCGCCGCCGCCGGGATCAATAATGTAGAAATCCGTTCCGTCCTCACCTGCCGCAGCCGTTTCGGCGTCTGCTCCCGCTGCTACGGCCGCAACCTGGCCACCGGCCAGCTGGTCGACGTGGGCGAGGCGGTCGGCATCATCGCCGCCCAGTCCATCGGCGAGCCCGGCACCCAGCTGACCATGCGGACCT
>JBBIPI010000277.1:0-1649 GCA_037442985.1 Clostridiales bacterium | reverse complement strand
GTGATCCAGATGCGCGACGGACGGGTGGTGGCGGCGTGAACCTGGCCGAGGGCCTGCGCAGCGCCTGGGGAGCGATCCGGGCGAACCGGCTGCGGACGTTCCTGACCATGCTCGGCGTGATGATCGGCGTGTCCTCGGTCATCACCCTGGTCTCCATCGGACAGGGGACGACGGTGCGGGTGACGGCCCAGGTGTCCGGTCTCGGGGCCAACCTGGTCACGGTGATCCCGCTGCGGGGCACCGCCCTGGACCTGGACGACGCCGCCGCCCTGCGGGAGCGGGTCCCGACCGTGGCCCTCGCCGTCCCCGCCCTCTCCACCCCGGCGACGGTCAAGGCGGGCACGAGGAGCTACGACACGGCCGTCGAGGGCGTCACCGAGGACCTGCCCGCGGTGCGCAACTACCGGGTCGCGGAGGGGAGGTTCCTCACCGCCGCCGACGTGGCGGCCCGGCGGAAGGTCGCCGTCGTGGGCACGGAGGTGGCGCGGCAGCTGGGGGGCGGCGTGTCCGTCGGGGGGACGCTCACCGTCGCGGGCCAGCCCTTCGCCGTCGTCGGGTTGCTGGCCTCCAAGGGGTCCGGCTTCGGCCGCAACGAGGACGACGTCGTCTTCGTCCCGGTCACCACGGCCCAACGCTTGGCGGGAACGACGGCCCTGAGTTCCATCTTCCTGAGCGCCCGCTCCGCCGAGGACGCCGGCCTGGCCGCCGCCCACGCCCTGGCCGTGCTCCGCACCCGCCACCCGCGGACGGACGGTCAGGATCCCGTGCGCGTCCTGAGCCAGGACCAGGTGCTGTCGGCCATGAACACCGTGTCGCGCACCATGACCCTCTTCCTGGGGGCCATCGCCGGCGTCTCCCTGCTGGTGGGAGGCATCGGCATCATGAACATCATGCTGGTCTCGGTGACGGAACGCACGCGCGAGATCGGCATCCGCATGGCCGTGGGCGCCCGGCCGCGCGACATCCTGGGGCAGTTCCTCACCGAGTCGGTGCTCCTGAGCCTCATGGGCGGGCTGCTCGGAGCCGCCTCGGGGGTGAGCGCCGCGCGGTGGGTCGGATCGCTGCTGGGGGCCCCGGCAGTCCTCTCGCCCGCGGCCGTCGCCGTCGCCCTGGGCTTCGCCCTGGCGGTCGGCCTCTTCTTCGGGGGTTACCCCGCCTGGCGGGCCTCCCAGCTCGACCCGGTCCAGGCCCTGCGTTACGAATGACCGAACAAGGAGGAGAATGGTCATGCCGATTCACAACATGTTGGTCCACTTCCCGATCGCCCTTCTGCTGGTCAGCGTCGTTTTCGACGTTCTGGGCGCTCTGCGGCGGGACGAGAAGCTCCATTTCGCGGGCTACTACAGTTTGATCGGGGGGGTCGCCGGCGCCGCCCTCGCCGTCGTCAGCGGCTTCCTGCAGGCGGCGGAGATGCAGGCCCGCTTCGCGCGGCTTCGGGAGGCGGCGCTCACGGCCGGTGCGAACTTCCCGGCCGCGGGCTTCCCGGGCTTCGACCCGACGCGCGTCCTCCAGGAGGTTTCCGTCCACCGCCTCCTGGCCCTGGCCGCGCTGGCCGTCTTTTTGGTCCTCCTCCTCTGGCGCGTCAGCCAGAAGGGGGCGATCGCCGGCCGCTTGGGCTCCTACCTGGCCGTGGCCCTTCTGGGCATCGG
>JBBIPI010000276.1:0-1681 GCA_037442985.1 Clostridiales bacterium | reverse complement strand
CGCCCTGCTGCCGCCGCCCGGGCAGCTCGAGGCCCTGCGGCGGCTCCTGGCCCTGGACGTGTTGCGGCTCACGCCCCTGGAGGCCCTCAACGTCCTGCACTCCCTCCAGGAACTGGCCCGGCAGGACGAGGGCTCAGGCGGCTTGGGCGCGTGACCCCCCGCCGCGGCGGGGGGCGGGTGGAAAGGGCGTGTCAGCCGGGTCGCGCCGCGAACCAGCGGGCGCGGCTGGCCCAGGCGAGGACCAACCCGTACAGCAGGTGGGCGATCAGCGTCTGGAACCCGGCCTGGGCCGGCGAGATCCCCACCAGCGGCAGGACCAGCCAGCGGCCGGCGATCCAGATGGCGAAGCCGTAGAGGAGACCCACCAGCCAGTCGGGTCCCGGGACGGCGTTGCGGACGGGGACGTAGATCAGCCCCCAGATCACCGCGGCCACCAGGAGCGCCAGGATGCCCGTCGCCAGCGCCGGGGTGGCGGCGGTGCCGAGGCCGAGGCGGTCCGTGACCAGGGGCGCGAAGTCCCCCAGGCGCGCTCCGAAGGCCGGCGCGGTCACGTACATGAACGCCACATGCAGCACGCCGGCGATGAGGGAGGCCCCCAACGCCGATGAGACGGTGACGGCTCTCGTTTGCAGCGCCCATCGCCCCTTTCCGCTCGTGTAGCATCTCACCAGCCCTGGCCCTCTATGCGCCGGGTGGCAGGCGCCCGCCAGTGATAGAATCAGGCGGGGGGATGGCGTTGGCGCCCAGGGTGCGCCGGCTGGACGAGCACACGGTCGCCCTCATCGCCGCCGGCGAGGTGGTGGAGCGGCCCGCCTCCGTCGTCAAGGAACTGGTGGAGAACGCCCTCGACGCGGGGGCGCGACGGATCCAGGTGGAGCTGGAAGGAGGGGGCAGCCGCCGCGTCGAGGTGGTCGACGATGGCTGCGGCATGTCCCCGGAGGACGCGCTCCTGGCCGTGGAGCGCCACGCCACCAGCAAGATCGCCTCGGCCGCCGACCTGGACGCCATTCTCACCCTGGGGTTCCGGGGCGAGGCCCTGCCGAGCATCGCAGCCGTCAGCAGGCTGGAGATCGTCACCCGGGAGCCCGACGCCCTGGCCGGGACGCGGCTGGTCGTCCGGGGCGGGCGGCTGGAGGCGTGCGAGCAGGCCGGGTGCCCGGCAGGGACCCGGGTGACGGTGACGGAGCTCTTCTTCAACACACCGGCGCGGCGCAAGCACCTGAAGTCGGCCGCCTTCGAGCTGGACCGCTGCCTCCGGGTGGCGACGGCCCTGGCCCTGGCGCGGCCCGGGGTGGCCTTCCGCGTCCGGCACCAGGGGCGCACCCTCTTGGCCACGCCCGGCGGCGGCAGCCTGGCCGAGGCGGTGGCCGCCGCCTTCGGGCGGGAGCTGGCGTCCCTGCTGGTGGCGGTGGACGCCGGGGAGGGCGACCTGCGCTTGAGCGGGTACGTGGGCTTGCCCGCCGCCGCCCGCTCCTCCCGCGCCTACCAGTTCTTCTCCGTGAACGGGCGGCCGGCCGCAGGGTATCCGCTGCGCGAGGCCCTGGAAGAGGCCTTCGCCGGGCTGCTCATGGCCCACCGCCACCCGGTGGCCTTCCTCAGCCTCCAGGTCGACCCGCGCGCCGTGGACGTGAACGTCCACCCGGCCAAGCTACGGGTGCGCTTCCGGGACGAGGCGGCGGTG
>JBBIPI010000275.1:0-1717 GCA_037442985.1 Clostridiales bacterium | reverse complement strand
ATGGTGCAGGGGACGGCCTCCCACGTGGGCAAGAGCCTCCTCTGCCTGGCCCTCTGCCGCCTCTTCCGCCAGGAGGGCTACCGCGTGGCGCCCTTCAAGGCGGTCAACATGTCCCTGAACGCGTACGTCACGGCGCGGGGCGAGGAGATCGCCTGGGCCCAGGCCCTGCAGGCGGAGGCAGCCGGCCTCGAGCCGACGGCCGACCTGAACCCCGTCCTCCTCAAGCCGCGCGGGGACGCCCTCTCCCAGATGATCCTGCGCGGCCGTCCGGCGGGCGACCTGGACGCCCGCTCCTACCAGGCCGGCCTCCGGCGCCGGGCCTGGGCCGCCGTGCGCCGCTCCCTGGCCGCGCTGCAGGCGGAGCACGACCTCCTGGTCATCGAGGGCGCGGGCAGCCCTGCCGAGGTGAACCTGCGCCGGACCGATCTGGCCAACATGCGCGTGGCGCGCGCCGCCGGGGCGCCGGTGCTGCTCGTGGGCGACGTCGACCGCGGGGGCGTGCTCGCCTCCCTGCTGGGCACGCTGGCCCTCCTGACGCCCTCCGAGCGGGCGCGGGTCGTCGGACTGGTCATCAACAAGTTCCGGGGCGACCTGGACCTCTTCCGGCCCGGGGTGGCCTTCCTGGAGGCGCGCGCCCGCCGGCCGGTCGTGGGCGTGCTCCCGTGGATCGAAGTCGATCTGGAGGAGGAGGACTCGCTGGCCCTGGACGCCCTGCGCGGGCCGGCCGGCTCCGAGCAGGCCGTCGAGGTGGCCGTCCCCCGCTACCCCCGCCTGGCCAACTTCGCCGACCTCGACCCGCTGCGCCGCACCCCCGGCGTGCGCCTGCGCCTGGTGGGCTCCGCCCGGGAGCTGGGCCGTCCCGACGCCGTGGTGCTGGCCGGCAGCCGGAACACCTCCGAGGACCTGATCTGGCTGCGCTCCCGGGGCCTGGCCGAGGCCATCGTCGCCCTGGCCCGGGGGGGCACGCCCGTGGTGGGGATCTGCGGCGGGTACCAGATGCTCGGCCAGCGGCTCCTCGATCCGGAGCGCCAGGAGTCCGCCTGGCCCGAGGTCGAAGGGCTGGGCCTGCTGCCCGTGGAGACGGTCTTCCGCAAGGGCAAGGTCACCTGCCGCTCCCTGGGGCGCCTGGCTCCCCTCCCGGGCCCCCTGGGCGCCCTGGGGGGCGAGCCGCTGGCCGGGTACGAGATCCACAGCGGCCTGACGCGGCCCCTGGGCGAACCCCGGCCCTTCCTCACCGGCGTGACCCGCCGGGGCGCGCCCTGGCTGGAAGCGGCGCCTGGCCCGGCCTGCGGCACCTCCCCACCCGCTTCGGCGCTCGGGCCGGACGACGGCTGCGTGTCCCCCGACGGGCTGGTCATCGGCACCTACTTCCACGGCCTCTTCGACAACGCCCGCTTCCGGCTGGCGTGGGTCAACGCCCTGCGGGCGCGCCGCGGCTGGGCGCCGCTCGCCCTGCCGCCCCCGCCGCACCCGGGGGCGGAGCCGGTCACCGAACGGGAGCGTCGGGAGCGCGAGTTCGACCGCCTGGCCGACTGGGCCCGCTCCGCCCTCGACCTGAGCCTCGTCCGCCGCGCGGCGGGGCTGGCGTGATGCTGCCGCTGGCAGCCGCCGCCCTCCTGGGCTACGCCCTGGACGCGGCCCTGGGCGAGCCGCCGCCGGCCCTCCATCCCACCGTCTGGACCGGCACGGCGGCAGCTCGGCTGGAGCCTCGCCTCCG
>JBBIPI010000274.1:0-1726 GCA_037442985.1 Clostridiales bacterium | reverse complement strand
CCAGCAGGTAGAGTCGCCGCCCGTCCGGCAGCTCGAACTCCTCCACCCCCGGCCGCGCCACCGCCCGCCGCCGAGCCATGGCCGCCAAGGCCCGCACGTCCACCTCCACGTCGAAGTGGCCGGCGTTGGCCAGGACGGCCCCGTCCTTCATGAGCTCGAAGTGGCGCGCCCCCAGCACGTCCCGGCACCCCGTGACGGTCACGAAGAAGTCGCCCACCCGCGCCGCCTCCAGGCTCGGCAGGACCTGGTGCCCGTCGCAGAGGGCTTCGTTGGCGGCGACGGGGTCCACCTCGCAGACCACCACCCTGGCCCCCAGCCCGCGGGCACGCAGGGCCACCCCCTTCCCGCACCAGCCGTAGCCCAACACCACCACGGTCCGCCCCGCCACCAGGAGGTTGGTGGCCCGCATGATGGCCTCCCACGTGGACTGGCCCGTGCCGTAGCGGTTGTCGAAGAGGTGCTTGCTGCGCGCGTCGTTCACCGCCACCACGGGGAAGGCCAGGGCTCCCTCCCGCTCCATGGCCCGCAGACGCCGTACACCCGTCGTCGTCTCCTCGGAAGCCCCCCGTACGCGGCCCAGGAGGTCGCGCCGCCGCGTGTGGAGGAGGGCGATGAGGTCGCCCCCGTCGTCTATGAGGAGCTCCGGCCCCGCCTCCAGGACCCGCGCCAGGAAGCCCTCGTACTCCTCGGCGGTGGCGCCCCGCCACGCGAAGACGGCGACCCCCTCCTCGGCCGCCAGGGCCGCCGCCACGTCGTCCTGGGTCGAGAGGGGGTTGCAGCCGCAGATGGCCACCTCCGCCCCCGCCCGCCGCAGGGCCAGGACCAGGTTGGCCGTCTTGGCCTCCACGTGCAGGGCCAGCCCCACCCGCCGCCCGGCCAGGGTCCCCGCGGCCCGCAGCTCCTCGGCCACCGCCGCCAGCACCGGCATGTGGCGCCGCGCCCACTCCACCTTGACCCGACCCGCCGCCGCCAGCCCCGGGTCCCTCACCGTGGAAGCCGCCGCCCCCGTCGAACCCGTCAAACCCCTCGAACCCGCCGCCCCCGTCGAACCCGTCACGTCCCGAACACCTCCAGCGGCTCCCCGCAGGCGCACCCTCGCCCCACGGGTTCCTCCGGGGAGGCCAGCGCGGCCAGGACGGCGGCCAGGAGCCGCCGCAGCCGCTCGCCGTTGGCCCGCATGACCTCCAGCACCTCGCTGTGGGTGAGGCGCCGCCCGGCCAGGCCCGCCGCGTGGTTGGTGACGGTGGCGACGGCGGCGTAGCAGAGCCCGGCTTCCCTGGCCAGGCACACCTCGGGCACCCCCGTCATGCCCACCACGTCCCCGCCCAAGAGGGCGTAGGCGCGAATCTCGGCCGGCGTCTCGAAGCGCGGCCCCTCGGTGCAGACGTACACCCCGCCCTCCCGGCAGGCGAGGCCCAGGCGCGCCGCCTCCTCCGCCAGGGCGCGCCGCACCACGGGGCAGTACGGCTCCGTCATGTCCACATGGGCAACGCCCGTCCCCTCGCCGTCGTAAAAGGTGGATGGACGGCCCCGCGTGAAGTCCAGGAACTGGTCGGGCAGCACGAGGAGACCAGGCTCGATCTCGGGCCGCAGCGACCCCACGGCCGCCGTGGCCACCACGCGCGCGACGCCGAGCTGCCGCAGGGCCGCCACGTTGGCCCGGTAGTTGACCCGGTGGGGCGGCACCGCATGCCCGGGTCCGTGCCGCGGCACGAAGACCACCTCG
>JBBIPI010000273.1:0-1732 GCA_037442985.1 Clostridiales bacterium | reverse complement strand
AGCGGCGCCCGCGGCAGGCGCCCGGCCGGGTCCGCGAGGGCGGCCGGGTCGCCCCCCTGCGCCTCCACCATGGCCGCCAGCTTCGCCAGGGCGGCGCCGCCGTCCAGCAGCGCCCGCAGCCGTCCACGGGCGGCCTCCTCGTCGGCCTCGGCGCCGGCCAGCAGCAGGAGCTGCGTCCCCAGCTCCAGGCACAGCTCCCGCACGTCCTCCGGCCCCCCGCCCCGCAGGACCTCCACGGCCTCGGCCACCTCCAGGGCGTTGCCGACGGCCCGGCCCAGCGGCTGGTCCATGGCGGAGAGCACGGCAGCCACCTTCCGCCCGAAGGCGGCCCCCAACCGCATCATCGTACGCGCCAGCTCCCGCGCGCGCTCCACGTCGGGCATGAAGGCGCCCCGGCCGACCTTCACGTCCAGCACGATCACGTCGGCGCCGCCGGCGATCTTCTTGGACATTACGCTGGCGGCGATCAGGGGGACGCTGTCCACGGTGGCGGTGACGTCCCGCAGGGCGTACAGCCGGGCGTCGGCCGGCACCAGCTCCGCCGTCTGGCCGGCCACGGCCAGCCCGACCCGGGCCACCTGCCGCACGAAGGCGTCGGCCGCCAGGTCCACGCGCAGGCCCGGGATCGCCTCCAGCTTGTCGAGCGTCCCCCCGGTGTGCCCCAGGCCGCGCCCGGAGAGCTTGGCCACCGGCAGCCCGGCCGCCGCCACCAGGGGCGCCAGCACCAGCGTGGTCTTGTCGCCCACGCCGCCGGTGCTGTGCTTGTCGACCACCGGCCGCGGCAGGCCCGCCAGGTCCAGCCGCGCCCCCGAATCCACCATGGCCCCCGTGAGGGCGGCCGTCTCGGCCTCGCTCAGGCCGCGGAAGTAGATGGCCATGAGCAGGGCGCTCATCTGATAATCGGGGATCTCCCCGGCGGTGAACCCGGCCACCAGCCGGCGGATCTCGTCGGGCGCCAGCTCGCCCCCGTCCCGCTTCCTGCGGATCAGCTCGGGAACGGTGGCCATCGCGCCGCCGGCGGCCACGGCCCTCACCGGCGCCCCTCGCCCATCTCCGACTCGCCCAGGTAGCCGGGCAGGAAGGGCAGGCTCAGCAGTTGGTCGAGGGTGTAGAAGAAGGGCGCCCCGCCGGCCGCGGGCAGGATCACGATCAGGCGCGGGTTGAACTCGGCCAGGACCTGGCAGCAGGCGCCGCAGGGCGGGACGGGCCGCAGGCCCCGCAGGGTCACGGCCACGGCCCGGAAGCTGCGGCACCCTTCGGACACCGCCTTGAACACGGCAGCCCGCTCGGCGCAGATCGTCAGGCCGTAGGAGGCGTTCTCCACGTTGCAGGCGCTGAACACCCGGCCGTCGTCGGCCAGGAGGGCCGCCCCCACGGCCAGGCCCGAGTAAGGCGCGTAGGCGCGCTCCGCCGCCCGCTCCGCCTCGGCGAGCAGGCGCGCGGCCACCTCCTCCCGGAGCGGCACCAGCTCCTCCCCGATCACCGCCACCCCTCCCGGCCTCCCGCCCTGGCGCCGGGCGCAGCCCCCGCCCCCGGCGCCGGCCGGCTTCAGCGACCGGCCGCGGCGGCCGCCTTCTCCCGTAAGATCTCCAGCGCCCGCTGCAGCGGCAGGTCGGCGTCCGCCCGCCGCCGCGACGCCACCAGCTCCCGCACGGCCTGTTCCAGGGCCGCGAAGGTCGCCTCCCCGGCCACCACCCCGGCCGGCTCCGTCACGCCCACCGCGCGCTGGAAG
>JBBIPI010000272.1:0-1738 GCA_037442985.1 Clostridiales bacterium | reverse complement strand
CCTTCCTCGATCTCCTCAAGCGCTTCGAGCGGGACGAGGCCACGCGGGCGGTGGTCCTGGTGGGGGAGATAGGGGGCACGGCCGAGGAGGAGGCGGCCGAGTTCATCAAGACCATGTCCAAACCGGTGGTGGCCTTCGTCGCCGGCCGGACCGCCCCGCCGGGGCGGCGCATGGGCCACGCGGGGGCCATCGTCGAGCGCGGCCGCGGCACCTACGAGAGCAAGGTGAGGGCCCTCGCTGCCGCCGGCGTCCGGCTGGCTTCCTTCCCGTGGGAGGTGCCGGCTCTCGTGTCCGCCGCCCTGGCCCTCTCCCGCTGAGGGGCTCCCCTCCGCCCGCCCGCGTCCCGCCGCTGCGGTGCCGGCGCGCCTTCGGCCAAGCCCGTCCTACGGGGCCTGCGCAGCCGTCCGGAGCTGGCGCAGGACGGTGGCGGCCTTCGGCCGGTCGGCGACGCTCCGGCCCACGTAGCGCCAGGCGATCCGCCCCCGCCTGTCCACGACGAAGACGGCGGGCGCGGCCAGCTCGTCGCCCAGGAGGTTGAAGACGCCGTAAGACGTGGCCACGTCCGTGGTCTCGTCCGAGAGGACGGGGTACCCGAGGCCGAGGTTGGCCCGACCTTCCCTGTTCTCGTCCAAGGGGCGGACGCTGATGGCCAGCAGCTCGCCCCCGGCCCGCCTTATCTCCGGATAGATGTCCTGCAGCTCCACGAGCTGCTGCTGGCAGACCCCACACCCGAAGGTGCGGAAGAACACCAGCACCACGGGCTTGCCCCGGAGCGCCGCCAGCGAAACCTGCCGCCCGTCGGTGTCGGGCAGCGTGAAGGCCGGTGCCGCCGCCTCCGCGGGCTGCCGCGCGCCGGGCCGCGCCAGGTAGGCCGTTGCGGCCGCCGCCAGCGCCAGCACCAGGACGGCCGCGTACACGCCGGCCGGGCTGCGCCGCCGGCGCCGGCGTCCCGGCGTGCCTGCGGGGGTCACCATTGGAGACCCAGGGACGCCACCATGGCCACGTCCGCCTCCACCTCCCGTCCCGGCACCGTCAGGTACCCGCCCACCAGCATGGCGTTCACCCCCGCCAGGAAGCCCAGGGGTTGGAGCAGACCCAGCGCGCCCTCGCGCCCCGCCGCGTAGCGGATGAGCCTGTCGGGCAGGACGAAGCGGAACATGGCGAAGGTCTTAAGGATCTCCTCCGGCGGCAGGGGCGGCACGTGGGCCAGGGGCGTGCCCGGGCGGGGGACCAGGATGTTGAGGGGCACCGAGTCCACGTCCAGCTCCCTCAGGGTGAGGGCCAGCTCCACCCGCTGCTCCCGGGTCTCCCCGAGGCCGATGATGCCCCCGCAGCAGACCTCCATGCCGGCGGCCTTCACGGCCCGCACGGTGGCCACCCGCTCGTCGTAGGAGTGGGTGGTGCAGATGCGGGGGAAGAAGGAACGGGCTGTCTCCAGGTTGTGGTTGTATCGCGTCACGCCCGCCTCCACCAAGGCGCGGGCGGCGCCGGGGGTGAGGATGCCGAGACAGGCGCAGAGCTCCAGCCTCGTCTCCCGCCGCAGCCGGCGGTAGATGGCCAGGATGCGCCTGAAATCGGGGTCGTCCTCGGTGAAGCCGTAGCCGGCCGTGACCAGGTCGAAGCGCCGCGCCCCCGCGGCCTCCATGGCCCTGGCCTTGGCCAGGATCGTTTCCTCGTCCAGGAGGCCGTGGACGGGCGCGTCCGCGGCGTGGCGGGAGGACTGGGCGCAGAAGGCGCA
>JBBIPI010000271.1:0-1750 GCA_037442985.1 Clostridiales bacterium | reverse complement strand
TGGTCGACCGGGTGGAGGACCTGGCGCGCGAACGGGCCAAGCGGCTCTTCGGCGCCGAGCACGCCAACGTCCAGCCCCACTCCGGCGCCCAGGCCAACATGGCGGTCTACCTGGCCACCCTCCAGCCCGGCGACACCGTCCTGGGCATGAACCTGGCCCACGGCGGGCACCTCACCCACGGCAGCCCGGTCAACTTCTCCGGGATGCTCTACCGTTTCACCGCCTACGGGGTCGACCCCGAGACCGAGACCATCGACTACGACGAGGTGGCGCGGATCGCGCGGGAGGTCCGTCCGAAACTGATCGTGGGCGGCGCCAGCGCCTACCCGCGCATCATCGACTTCGCGCGCCTGCGGGCCATCGCCGACGAGGTCGGAGCCGAGCTGATGGTCGACATGGCGCATATCGCCGGCCTGGTGGCGGCGGGCGAGCACCCCAGCCCGGTCCCGCACGCCCACTACGTCACCTCCACGACCCACAAGACCCTGCGGGGGCCGCGCAGCGGCATGATCCTCTGCCGCGCGGACCGGGCCAAGGCCGTGGACAAGGCCGTCTTCCCCGGCATCCAGGGGGGGCCGCTCATGCACGTCATCGCCGCCAAGGCGGTCTGCTTCAAGGAGGCGCTGCAGCCCGGGTTCCGCGCCTACCAGGCCCAGGTGGTGCGGAACGCCCGGGCGCTGGCCGAGACGCTCACGGCCAACGGGCTGCCCCTCGTCTCGGGCGGGACGGACAACCACCTGATGCTGGTCAAGGTGAAGGCCGCCGGCCTCACCGGCAAGGAGGCCGAGACGGTCCTGGGGAGCGTGGGCATCACCGTGAACAAGAACGCCATCCCCTTTGACCCGGAAAAGCCGTTCGTCACCAGCGGCATCCGCCTGGGGACGCCGGCCCTGACCACCCGGGGGATGGGCGAGGCCGAGATGCGCCGGGTGGGCGAGCTGATCGTGCGCGCCCTGCGCGGGCGGGACGACGCGGCCGAGTTGGAGCGGGTCCGCCGCGGCGTGGCGGAGCTGTGCGCCGCCTTCCCCCTGCCGTATCCCATGTGAGGGCGGTGGGGCGGCCATGGCGCGGGTGCTGGTGATCCACGGCCCCAACCTGAACCTCCTGGGCACGCGCGAACCGGGCGTGTACGGCACCGCGACCCTGGCCGAGGTCGATCGCCGCCTGCGCGAGCGGGCGGGCGAACTGGGCGTCGAGGTCGAGACGCTCCAATCCAACCACGAAGGGGAGATCGTGGACGCCATCCAGCGGGCGCCCGGCCGCTGTGCCGCCATCGTGATCAACCCGGGCGCCTACACCCACTACAGCATCGCCATCCGGGACGCCCTGGCGGCGGTCGGCCTCCCCGCCGTGGAGGTCCACCTCTCCAACGTCGCCGCCCGCGAGGACTTCCGCCACCGCTCGGTGATCGCGCCCGTCTGCCGGGGGACGATCGCCGGCTTCGGGGTGCAGAGCTACCTCCTGGGGTTGGAGGCGGCCGCGCGCCTGGCCCGGGAGACGGAATGACGGGCGGGGTGACGGCGGACCGCCTGGCCCGCCTGCGCGCGCGGCTGGGGGAGGCCGGCCTCCCGGCCCTGCTCGTGACGGCGCCCGCCAACCGCCGCTACCTGAGCGGCTTCACCGGCTCCTCCGGTTTTCTCCTGATCACCCTCGACCGCCAGGTCCTGGTGACCGACTTCCGCTATCAGGAGGCGGCCGCGGCGGAGGCTCCGGCGTTCGAGTCCCTCGTCTACCGGAAAGAGGCGGAGCT
>JBBIPI010000270.1:0-1765 GCA_037442985.1 Clostridiales bacterium | reverse complement strand
CGCGGCGCCGGCCCGGGCCCTGCGCCTCCGGCGCCTCCCGTCCGAGCACCGCCCCCAGCCCCGTCTCCAGCGCCCGCGCGTAGTCCGCCAGCGACCGGACCGCCTCCTCGCAGTAGCGGACGCCGGCGGCGGAGAGCGCCTTCATCGTCCTGACGATGGACAGCAGGCGTTGGACGGTGTCGATCCGCCCCTGTAGCGCCTCAACGGCCGGCATCGCCGCCCGCCGCCTCCTCCACCGCCCGGCCGGCCACGGCCAGGAGGGCCCGCCGGTCCTCCTCCGCCAGCCGCTCCCCCGCCTCGATCCGCCGGCAGAGGTCCGGCAGCCGCTCCCGCGCCGCGGCCCGGATGGCCTGCTCCGCCCGCGGCACCAGGTGCAGGGGCAGGGGGTCCAGGAGCCCGGCCACGGCCGCGAGCAGCACGGCCACCTGCTCGGCCGCCGGCAGGGGCGAGTGCTCGGGCTGCTTGAGGACCTCGCGGATGCGCCGGCCGCGCTCGAGGCGGCGCCGCGTCTCCTCGTCCAGCCGCGTCCCGAAGCGCGAGAACGCCTCCAGCTCCTCGAACTGCGCGTACGCCAGGCGCAGGTCGCCGACGACGGCGCGGTAGGCCGGCAGCTGGGCCTTCCCGCCCACGCGCGACACCGACTTGCCCACGTCCACGGCCGGGAGGACGCCCTTGCGGAAGAGGTCGGGCGAGAGGAAGACCTGCCCGTCGGTGATGGAGATCAGGTTGGTCGGGATGTAAGCGGCGATGTTCTGCGCCTGGGTCTCCACGATGGCCAGGGCGGTCAGGGAGCCGCCGCCCCGCTCCGGCTTCAGGCGGGCCGACCGCTCCAGCAGGCGCGCGTGCACGTAGAAGATGTCGCCCGGGTACGCCTCCCGCCCGGGCGGGCGCCGCAGCAGCAGGGACAGCTCCCGGTAGGCGCGCGCGTGGCGCGTCAGGTCGTCGTACACCACCAGCACGTCCTGCCCCCGCTCCACGAAGTACTCGGCGATGGTGGTGGCCGCGTAGGGAGCGAGGAACCGCAGCCCCGGCGGGTCGTCCTCCCCGGCCACCACCAGCACGGTGTGCGCCATGGCCCCGGCGCGCCTGAGGTCGCTGGCCAGCCGGGCCACGGCGGCGGCCGGCTGGCCGACGGCGCAGTAGACGCAGACGACCCCCTTGTCCCGCTGGTTGATCACCGCGCCCGCGGCCACGGCCGTCTTGCCGGTCTGGCGGTCCCCCAGCACGAGCATCCGCTGGCCCCGGCCGACGGGCACGAGGGCGTCGATAACCTTGATCCCCGTCTCCAGGGGCACGGCCACGGGCGCCCGGTCCATGATCGGGGGCGCGTCGCGCTCCACGGGGCGCCGCTCCCAGGCGTGGAGCGGGCCCAGCCCGTCCACGGGCCGCCCCAGGGCGTCCACGGCGCGCCCGAGGAGGGCGTCGCCCACGGCCACGTCCGCCACCCGCCCCGTCCGGCGCACCTCGCAGCCGGCGTGCAGGCCGCCGCCGTTCCCCAGCAGGACGACGCCGACCCCGTCCTCCTCCAGGTTGAGGGCCACCCCCAGGACCCCGCCGGGGAAGCGGACCAGCTCCTCGGCCCGCACCCCGGGCAGCCCCTCCACGCGGGCGATGCCCTGCCCGACGGAGCGCACCGTGCCGAACTCGCGCACCGCCGGCCCGGCCCAGGGGGCGTCCAGGACGCCGTCCAGGCCCGCGAAGGCCTCGTCCAGGATGCCCTGCCAGGCCCCGCGCCCCTCCTCCACGCCCCCGCTCACGCCCCACC
>JBBIPI010000269.1:0-1773 GCA_037442985.1 Clostridiales bacterium | reverse complement strand
TTCCAACTAGCGTGTGCCTATGCAATTTTGGCGTTTTTCCGCCCTCCCCGCCCAAGAAGCCTTGTGGCCCAGGACTTATGGCCCTGACTAGGTGCCCAACCGCCCGGTCTGCTGTCGAACTCAGGGGGGGGATGGAGGGTGGGGGAGGGCAAGGCCAATCTGCTCCGGCGGTTCCTGGCCTCGCTGGTGGACGGTCTCATCGCAGCCATCCCGGCCGCGTTGCTGCCCGTCGTCATTGGGCCGCTCATGGCCGGGCTCTACTACCTGCTCAAGGACGGGCTCGTGTATGAGCTGACTAAGAGGGAGGAATGGCGTGGTCGGAGCATAGGCAAGAAGCTGTTCAACCTCCAGGTCGTGCTGGTGGGCGGCGGCCGGGTCGACCTGGTTGTGTCGGCCAAGCGCAACCTCACGTTGAGCATCGGCACGCTCCTGGCGACCATCCCCCTGCTCGGGTGGGTGGTCGGCTTCGTTCTCGACCTGGTGCTCACGGTGATCGAGGTGATCCTGGTGGTGGCCGACCCGGCCGGGCGGCGCCTCGGCGACCGCTGGGCGGGGACGCGGGTGGTGGAGGCCGCGTCTGCCAGTGCCGGGAGCGCCCAGGCCGGAGCGTGACCTAAACGGCGCGGGGCGCTGGGTGGAGGTGGCGACCGGATTGGCCGGCCTCCTCTGGGCGCTGGCATCCGGGTCCGCATGGCTGCGCCTCACCGGGATCGAACCGGCTCCCCACGCGGCGTTGGCCTTGAGCCGGTACCTCCTCGTGTCGCTCGTGGCCGTGCCCTGGCTCCTGGCGGCGGGGGGCTTCCTGGCCGGCCTGCGATGGCGCCGCTTCGGCGCCCTGGTCCCCTTCCTCCTCGGCACCGCCGGGCTGGCGGTCGGCGCCCTGGCGCCGGCGCGTCCGCTCCCGGTGTGGCCGGTGCTCCTGCTGAGCCTGGCCGTCCTCCTGCGCGCCCGGCGCGTGCCCGCCCACCCCATGGCCTACCTGGGGATCTTCGGCGTCGGGTTCGTGCTCGCCGTCCTGGGCCAAGTGGCGTGGGTGACCATCCTGCTCACCGCCCCGCGGCGCTAACGCCCGCGGCCGCGTGCGGCCAGGAGCCGCCTGTCGCGGCTGCTGCCGAGCAGGGAAGCGGCGTCGAAATGCGAAACCTATGACTCGGGGACAGACAACCTGGCGCTCGACCGCGAGGGACGCTTGGCGAAGTGACTGCCGAGAAGCGACGGACCGGCATCGGCCGCCTGCTCATCAGTTGCCCCGACCGGCCGGGGATCGTGGCCGCGGTGTCGCGCTTCCTCTTCGAGCAGGGGGCCAACATCATCCACTCCGACCAGCATTCCACCGACCCCGAGGGCGGCCGCTTCTTCATGCGGGTGGAGTTCGCCCTGGACGACCTGGCCCGGCGGCTGCCGGAGCTGGAGCGGCGCTTTGCCCCCGTGGCGCGCCAGTTCGGCATGGAGTGGCGGTTCAGCGACGCCGCCCGCGTGAAGCGCCTGGCCGTGTTCGTATCCAAGGCCGAGCACTGCCTGCTGGAGCTGCTCTGGCGCATCCGCTCCGGCGATCTGCGGGCGGAGATCGCCCTGGTGATCAGCAATCACCCGCTCTTGCGCGAGACGGTGGAGTGCTGGGGCAACGGCATCCCGTACTACGTGGTGCCGGTGACGCCCGAGACGAAGCTGGAGGCCGAACGGCGGCAGATGGAGCTGGTGGGCGACGACATCGATCTCATCGTCCTGGCCCGCTACATGCAGATCCTCTCGCCCGCCTTCGTCAGCCGGTAC
>JBBIPI010000268.1:0-1783 GCA_037442985.1 Clostridiales bacterium | reverse complement strand
CCTTCTCCCGGTAGGCCAGGAGGGCATCGGCCTCCTTGGGTGCCAGTTCCTGCTCGGGGCCCAGCACCACCACGGCCGCCGCGTCTGCGGGCACCGAGCCCTTGAGGGCCAGGTTGAGAGAGTCGAGGGCGTAGCCTTCCCCCTCGGTCAGCTCGCGCAAACGGGCCAGCTCGCCCGCGAGGGCGGGTTCCCCGTGGCCCTCAAGGAAATAGACCTTGCGCCCGGCGCGCCCCGTCACCTCCAGCACGGCGCGGGTGAGGGCCTGCTCCCCCTTGAACTCGACGCCGTCCACGCCCGCTGTGAAGATGTTGAACCCTTCCACCTGGCGGCGCTTCCCGTCGGCTTCGACCACCAAGGTGTTCGGCGCCGTGACGCCGAGGGTGCGCGCCGCGTTCTGCGAGCGGGAGAAGTCTATGATCTGGAAAGAGACGCGCCGGGACTTCCGCCGGTACTCGCGAACCAGGGCTTCCAGGAGGTCGCCGTCCTGGGTGCCACGGTGGACCACGGCGGTGATGCGGATGGGCTTCTCCAAGGAGCGCAGCACCTTCACCGTCTGGTCCGAGAGGGAGAAGCGCCGCTCGGCCGTCAGATCCCAGCGCACGGGGCGGCTGCCCGCCAGCACGTTGACCGCCACGGCGGCGGCGAGGACGGCGAACACCAAGGCAGGCCAGCGGGCGGAGCGCACCGGGGCGGCGAGCCGGGGCTTCCAGGCGCGGGACAGGCGCCAGCGCCGAGCCTCGCCGGAGCGGGGCGCTTCCTCCGTCACCGCACGGCCCTCCTCTCCAGCGCCATGATGGTCAGCCCCAGGGCGGCCAGGGCCACGCTCAGGAAGAAGACCACGTGGCTCGTGTCGATGACGCCGCGCAGGAACTCGTCCAGGCGCGCCGACATGGCCAGGGCGCGCATCCACTCGCCCGGCGCCCCCTGGAGCGCGTCGGCGGCCCAGCCCGCCAGCCAGAGGAGCAGGAGGAGGGCGAAGCCGCCCACGGCCGCCAGGAGCGGGCTCGCCGTGAGGGCCGAGGCGAGGCAGCCCACGGCCAGGAAAGCGGCCAGGAGCAGGGCCATGCCGAGGTAGGAGGAAGCCACCTCTCCCCAGCGCGGCTCGCCCACGGCGGCCAGTATGAAGAGGTAGGCGACGCTGCCCGCGAGGAGGAGCCCGCCCACCGCCAAGGCGGCCAGGTACTTGCCCAGGACCACCTTCCAGGTGGGCAGGGGGAGGGTGAAGAGGAGCTCGTCGGTGCCCCGCGCCCGCTCCTCGGCGAAGAGGCGCATGGTCAGGAGAGGCGCTATGAAGAGGAGGAGGACGCCGGCGTCGCCGAAGTACCAGGACAGGGTCGCCATCTGGCTCACCGCCAGGCTCACGCTGAAGAAGTAGCCCCCCAGGAGGAGAAAGGCAGCCGCCACCCCGTAGAAGAGGGGCGAGTAGAGGTAGGAGAGCATCTCCCTCCTCCAAATGGCGATCAAGGGGTTTCGCCTCCCTCCGGCGCTCCCGGCCCCCGCGCGCCTGCGGCCACATCCGCGCCCTCCCGCGCGCCCGCGGCCAAACCCGCCGCCCCGCGGGCTTCCCCCTCCGGCCGCTCCCCGGTGACCGAGGGGGCCGCACCGGGGCCCTCCTCGGTGACGAGGTGGAGGAAGACCTCCTCCAAGGTGAGGGCTTGGGGCTCCAGGCGCAGGATGGGCAGCCCCACCTCGGCCAGGGCGAAGAAGATGTCCCGGCGCGGGTCTGTCTCGCGGCTCGTCACGAGCCAGGAGGACGTGGTGCCAGCCGCCTCCGGGGAAGCCG
>JBBIPI010000267.1:0-1803 GCA_037442985.1 Clostridiales bacterium | reverse complement strand
CCGCCAGGTCTGGGAGCGCCTGGGGCACGGCGACCTCCAGGTAGTGGACATCCGCTCCGAGGAGGAGTTCCGGCGGGGGCGCATCCCCGGTGCCCGCCACCTGGCCCTCCCCGGCGCGGCGCCCCCGGGGAGCGGCGGCGCCCGCGCGGCGGAGGAAGGGGGCCCGGTGCCCTGGGCGCCGGCGGGGCTGGACCCGGCACGCGACACGGTGGTGGTCTGCCAAATCGGCCTCCGCTCCCTGCGGGCGGCCGAGGCGCTGCGGGCAGCGGGCTTCCGCCGGGTCCACCACTTACGGGGGGGCATGACCGCCTGGCTCAACCTGGACCTGCCCCTGGAGCGCGACCCGGACGGAGGGTAGGGCCGCACCGCGGGACGGGGCGCGACCCGGTCGCCGGCGGGCGTCCCGACCCCCCGCTCCAGACCGGCGAGAAAACGCGGGGCTACCCCGCATAAGGGAGGAGGAGCGCCATGACGACGGTGGAAAGGACGGTGGCGGAGGAGGCGCCCACCCTGGCGCCCGAGGAGGTGGCCGCCTGGGCCGAGCGCCTGGAGGGGGCGGCCGTGGAGGATGTGCTGGCCTGGGCGGTGGCCCGCTTCCACCCCCACCTGGCCCTGGCCTGCAGCTTCGGGGCGGAGGACATGGTGCTGGTGGACGCCCTGGCGCGCGTCCGCCCCGGTGCCCGCGTCTTCTACCTGGACACGGGGCTGTTCTTCCCCGAAACCTACGCGGCGCGCGACCGGTTGGCCGCCCGCTACCCCGTGACCCTGATCCGGGTGAGCCCGGAGCTGTCGCTGGCGGAGCAGGAGACGCGCCACGGGGCCGAGCTGTGGCGGCGGGACCCGGACCTCTGCTGCCGCCTGCGGAAGGTGGACCCGCTGCGGCAGGCCCTGACCGGGCTGGGCCTGCGGGCGTGGATCACCGGCATCCGGCGCCAGCAGGCGCCTTCCCGCGCCGGCGCCCGGGTGGTGGAGTGGGACGACCGCTTCGGCCTGGTCAAGTTCAACCCCCTTGCCGGTTGGACCTGGGAGCAGGTCTGGGACTACATCCGCGCCCGCGGGGTCCCCTACAACGAACTGCACGACCGCGGCTACCCCAGCATCGGCTGCGCCCCCTGCACCCGCCCCGTCCGGCCGGGCGAGGACGCGCGCGCCGGGCGCTGGGCGGGCTTCGCCAAGACGGAATGTGGGCTGCACGGCTGAGGGGAGGCGGGGACGATGCCGGCGCTCTCGGACACCCTGGCGGAACTGAGCCGCGCCCACCCGCCCGCCTACGCCCTGGTCACGGTGGGGAGCCTCTGGCTGGCGGGGGCGGCGGCGGCCGGGCTGGCGGTGCGCCTGCTCGACCTCCTGACCGGCGGGCCCGGGCCTGGCAGGGGGGCCGGTTGAAGTGGAGTTCCCCGTCGCCGGCGTCACCGCCAACCCGTGGCTGCTGGCGCTCACAGGCTTCGCCGTGGGCACCTGCGGGGGCTTCCTGGGGATCGGCGGCGCCTTCATCGCCACCCCGGCCCTCAACCTCCTCGGGTTCCCCATGGCCTACGCCATCGGCACCGACCTGGCCCACATCATGGGGAACAGCCTGGTGACCGCCGCCCTCCACCGGCGGCTGGGCAACGTGGACCTGCGCGCCGCCCTCCTGATGGTGCTGGGGACGGTGCCCGGGGTGGAGCTGGGGGCGCAGGCGGTGCTGGCTCTGGAGCAGGCCGGCCTGGTGGGCGGGGTGGTCCGCTGGACCTACGCCCTGCTCCTCACCGCCATCGCCCTGCTCATGGCGCGCGACCACCTGGCCCGGCGGCGCGACGTGGG
>JBBIPI010000266.1:0-1814 GCA_037442985.1 Clostridiales bacterium | reverse complement strand
TGCGCTGGTCGATCTGGTCGAAGCGCTGGTCGATCTGGTCGAAGCGCTGGTCGACCTGGGCGAAGCGCTGGTCGATCTGGTCGAAGCGCTGGTCGACCTGGCCAAAGCGCTGGGACATCTCCTGGCGCAGGGCGGCGTCCCCCTGCCGCACAGCCGCCAGGATCCGTTCCTCCATGGCCTCGAGGTAACCCCGCAGCTCAGGGTCCACGCCCGCCACCTCCCGGCCATGTCCGGTTTCCCCATCCGACGCACCGATCCCTGCCTGGCCACGCCGCGCGGTCAGTCGGTGTGCCGGGGCCGGCGGTAGGCGGCGTACATCTCGTCCAGCACCTGGCCGATGCGCCGCCGCCGCTCGATCTCGCGCCGCTTGTTCTCCCAATACGCGGCCGGGTCGTCGGCGCCGAGGCGGGCCACCTGGGCGTGGAGCAGGGCGGCGAAGGTGCTCACCTCGGTGCGCAGCCGCTCCACCTCCAGCTCCTTGTCGAAGGACAGCGCCAGGTAACGGACGCCGTATAGGTCGGCCAGCTCCTTCAGCCCGTCCTTGGCTATGCCCTCCGGCATGCACTTGAAGGGGTAGACGTGCACGATCCCGTCCACGCCCTCCTCCACGTAGTGGCGGGCGTGGCCCACGCTGGGCAGGCCGTCGCCGCCCACCTCGTGGACCAGGAAGGGGCGGGCCTCCGGCGTCCGGACCTGCTGCTGCAGGAGGTGGACGTTCCGCTCCTCCAGGAAGGCCAGGAGCGGGCGCAGCAGGGGATGGTTGCGGCGCGCGCGCCGCTTCATCTCCTTCAGGCTGTTGCGGATGAACCCGCCCAGGGTGACCCCCTCCACCACCTCGATCCCCTCGCGGGCCAGGAGGTTCTCGATGGTGCCGCGGTTGCCGAAGCTGGTGAGGGCCACGTAGATCTCGCCCACCGAGACGACGCGCGGCTTGATGCGGTCGTCGCGGGGCACGGCCTCCAGGAGGGCGACCCCCTCCTCATGGGCGGCCCGGATGGCGGCGGGGTCGTGAGCCTGGCGGAGCAGCTCGAGGGCCTGGCGGTAGGCGGCGGTCACGCTGCCGAACTCCAGCTCGTGGGCGCGCAGGATCAGGGCCCGGGCGCGCAGGTCCTCGGCGGCGTCCAGCTTTGCCCACAAGGGGCGCGTCACGTCCCGGATGAAGGCGAGCAGGCCGAGCTTGAGCCGCGTGCGCTCGTGCCAGGGCAGCCGGTGCAGGCCCTTCTCCCACGCCTCGACGTAGGCCAAGACGGGCCGCAGCCGCTCGCCGTCGCCGATCTCGCACAGGTCGCGGACGAAGTCGACGAACCCGTCCAGGCCCATGGTGACCATCTCGATGGTGTGGCCGCCCCGCTCCAGCTCGGCGCGGAACTCCTCGGGGAGGTGCCGGTTCTGGACGATGGCGTACCAGCCGAAGGTGCAGGGTCCCTCGCCGCGGGCCATGAGCACGAGGATGCGCCGCGGCTCCACGGGCCGTCCCGCGCGCTCCGCCTCCTCCTCGAGCCGGCGCAGGGCGTCGCGCAGGGCCAGCTTCAGCGTCCCGGTGCTGCAGGCGTACGGCGAGCAGGACTCGGTGTAGTTGGTGTTCCCCAGGAGCAGCGCTTCCTCCGCCAGGGGCGGCGGGGGGACGGCGTAGTCCTGCAGGCCGAGCTGGTAGCAGGCCTCCTCGACCAGGAGGTTCAGGATCTCCCCCATGTAGGGCCAGACGATGAGGGGCTTCTTGGGCCGGCGGACCGGGCGCGCCACCTGCCGGTCCTCCTCCCGGAAGTCCCCCGGCCGGCCGGAGACCCTCTTCACGATCACGTGCGTTCCGGCGG
>JBBIPI010000265.1:0-1840 GCA_037442985.1 Clostridiales bacterium | reverse complement strand
CCACCCACCCCGACGAGAAGAGCGCATAGATACACGCGTATCACGCCGGCTGCGCCCGCACGCCTTGCGGCTCTAGCTCTCCTGCCCTATTCCGTGCCTAGCAGCTGTCGAAGTCGGATCCAAGCTCTTCGGGATGTGCCTCAGCATCCTGCTGCTCCTGGGCCTCACGGCCCTCGTCTCCTACCTCGCCATCGACAGCCTCGCCAGGGGGGCGCGGCAGCTCGCGGCCATGGGCGAGACGGTCAACCTGGTGCAGCGCCTCAACATCGCGGTCAAGACCATGGTCGACGCGCCCACCGATTACCTGGGCACGCGCTTTAGGGTGTAGAGGCGTAGCCGGGCTTGTCCGACAGGCCCCGCTGCCGGCGGAAGTTCTCCTCGTTCTTGGCCAGGTAGGCGCGGTAGATGTCCTCGGCGCCGAACCCGCACTTGAGGCAGAGGCTGACGTAGAAGTGGAGCACGTCGACCAGTTCTTCCTTGACCCGCTCCGGGTCGACGGGCCGCGGCTCCTTCCACCACTTGAAGTTGACCTCGTCCAGGAGCTCGGCCAGCTCGGCGAGGAGGGCCAGGACCTCCTTCTGGACCCAGGTGCTCTGATCGAAGGCCAGCCCGCGGCGCGCCGCCAGGTCCTCGTCGAAGCGGCGCTGCAGCTCGAAGATGTGTTCCAGCCGGTCGCGCGGCGCCAATCCCCCGCCCCCTCCCGGAGCCCTGCCTAGCGGGCCGACGCGAGCGCCCGCTCCAGCTCCCGCGACGCCGGGCCGACGGCGGCCGTGGCCACGCCGTTCCGCTGCCACAGCGCCCGCGCCAGGTCGCGCACGTCCTCGGGGGTGACCTTCTCGATCCGCTCGCCGATCTCCTCCGGCGTCAGCACCCGCTCCAGCAGGAGCTGGCTCTTGCCCAGGTGGGTCATCCGGCTGGAGGTGCTCTCCAGGCCCAGGAGGAGGGTGGCATTCAGGTGGTCCTTGCTCCGGCGCAGCTCCTGCTCGTCCACGCCCTCCTCCGCCAGCCGGGCGATCTCGGAGCGCGCCAACTGGAGCGCCTGGGCAGCCGACGACGGGGAGGTGGCGAGGTACACGCCGGCCAGGCCCGCGTCCCGGAAGGAGCTGTGGAAGGAGTAGACGGAGTAGGCCAGGGCCCGCTCCTCGCGGATCTCCTGGAAGAGGCGCGAGCTCGTCCCACCCCCCAGGATGTTGGAGAGCAGGTGCAGGGCCTGCAGGCGGGGATCGCCCAGGGGCACGGCGGCCACCCCCAGGCAGAGGTGGATCTGCTCGATGTCCTTCTCCCGGTAGACGCTGCCCGCCGCCGCCACGGGGCGGCCCGCCGGGCTGACGCCGGCGCGCCCCGCCCGATCTGCGAAGCGGCGCGCCACCTCGGCGACCACCCGCTCGTGGGGGACGTTGCCGGCCGCCGCCACCACCATGTTGCCGGGCGTGTAGAAACGCTCGTAGTAGGCCAGCACCTCCGCGCGGGTGAGGGCGCGGACGGTGGAGGCGAACCCCTGGACCGGACGGCCCAGCCCGTCGCGGGGCCAGAGGGCCAGGCCCAGGATGTCGTGGACCAGGTCCTCGGGCGTGTCCTCGTACATGGCGATCTCCTCGGCGACGACGTTCTTCTCCTTTTCGATGTCCCCGGGGTCGAGGCGGGGGTGGAGCACCATCTCGGCGAGGATGTCCACGGCCAGGGGGAAGTGCTCGTCGAGGACGCGCGCGTAGAAGCAGGTGCACTCCTTGCCGGTGAAGGCGTTGAGCTGGCCGCCGATGGCGTCCATCTCCTCGGCTATCTGCCTGGCCGTCCGCGACCTGGTGCCCTTGAAGAGCAGGTGCTCGATGAAGTGGGACAC
>JBBIPI010000264.1:0-1887 GCA_037442985.1 Clostridiales bacterium | reverse complement strand
GCTCGAGCTCCTCTATCGGGAGCGAGCGGCCGCCATCCTGGGCCGGCGTCTGACGAAGGTTCGGGTGTTGGCGTCGCACGACCTGGCGGACTTTCTCCACCAGGCTGTCGCCGAGGGCCGGCTGGCGCCGGCGGACCGGGAGGAAATCCTGGAAGCCGACCTGGTGGTTAAGGGCCGGACGGGGGAGGGCGAAGAGGTTCACCTGGTCTGGGAGGTCTCTTTCGCCGTCGGCGCCGAGGACGTGAAGCGGGCCTCCGACCGGGCCAGGCGCCTGGCCCGCCTGGTGCCCCGGGCGATCCCGGTCGTCGCCGGGGAATGGGTGACCCCGGAGGCCGAGTACCTGGCGGAGCGGCTCAACGTGGTCCAGATCACGGACGGGAAAATAGTCTGGCCCGAGCCTTAGGGCCGGGAGGCGTGAAGGTAGACCGCCGTTGCGGCGAGGGGCGGGGACCCGGACGGCGCCGGGTCCAGCCCAGGATGAGGTCCATCGGGAGGCGGGCGTCGGAGAGGCCCGGGACGGGCGGCAGGGACTGCCCGCGCCCGACCCGCTCCGTGGTGCCGTATCCCCGGTAGGACGGGTGGCGGCGGTGCACCTCATGGTGCACCCCTTGGGCCGTTCCCGCGTAACCTGCGGACGGGCGCGCTCGGGCAGGCCCGTCCTGCGGCGCTGGGGCGGCGGCGCGCCGCGGCTGGCGTGGGCCGGGCTCGTCCTGACCCCGCCGGGGACGAGGATTTCCGCCCGGCGTGTCGAAGCCCGACATGGTAAACCGTACTGCCGGGGGAACGGCGGGTGTGAAAGGCCTCGTCCTGTCGGGCGGCAGCGGCACCCGGCTGCGGCCGCTGACGTACACCACGACCAAGCAGCTCGTGCCGGTGGCCAACAAGCCGATCCTGTTCTATGTCCTGGACCAGGTGCGGGCGGCGGGGATCGAGGACGTCGGCGTCATCATCTCGCCCGAGACCGGCCGCAGCGTCCGGGAGGCGGTGGGGGACGGGTCGCGCTGGGGGATGCGCGTGACCTACATCGTCCAGGACCGGCCCGCCGGGCTGGCCCACGCCGTCAAGACGGCGCGCCCCTTCCTGGGCGACGAGCCCTTCCTGATGTTCCTCGGCGACAACCTGATCCAGGGGGGCGTGCGGGGCATCGTCGAGGAGTTTCGCCGCCTGGCTCCGGAAGCCCTCATCCTCCTGAAGCCGGTGGACGACCCGACGCGCTTCGGCGTGGCCGTCCTGGACGGCGAGGGGCGGGTGCGGCGGCTGGTCGAGAAGCCCAAGGAGCCGCCCGGCAACCTGGCCCTGGTGGGGGTGTACGTCTTCAGCCCGGCGGTGCACGCGGCCATCGAGCGCCTCCGCCCCTCCTGGCGCGGGGAGCTGGAGATCACCGACGCCATCCAGGAACTGCTGGACATGGGCGGACGGGTGGAGGCGCGCGTCCTGGAGGGCTGGTGGCTGGACACCGGGAAGAAGGACGACATCCTGGAGGCCAACCGGGTGGTGCTGGACGAGTACGCCGCCCTGGACGTCCGGGGCGAGGTGGACGCGGCCACCACCATCGCCGGGCGGGTGCAGGTGGCCGAGGGGGCGCGCATCGAGCGCAGCACCGTCCGGGGGCCGGTGGTCATCGGGCGCGGGGCGGTGATCCGCGACGCCTTCGTCGGCCCCTTCACCGCCGTGGGCGACGGCTGCCGCATCGAGCGGACGGCGGTGGAGCACTCGGTGCTGCTGGAGGGATGCGTCCTGCAGGACGTCCCGCGGGTGGAGGACAGCCTGCTCGGCCGCCACGCCCGCGTGCTCAAGGGGGACGGGCGCAGCGGCGCGGTGCGCCTGTTCCTGGGCGACGACGCCGAGGCGGTGCTGTGACGACCTGTTGGTCAGGTACCCGTCGCC
>JBBIPI010000263.1:0-1889 GCA_037442985.1 Clostridiales bacterium | reverse complement strand
CTTGCGCTCGCGCAGCACCAGCTCCCGGAAGCGCTCCGCCCCCAGGGACTCCACCAGGAACTTGAGGCGCGCCCGGTGCGGGTCCGCCCGGTTGCCCAGGCGATCGAAGACCCGCAGCACCGCCTCGGCGGTGACGATGAGCTGATCGGCCGGCGTGAACTCCTCAAGGAGGATGGCCGCCCGCGGCAGGCTGCCGAGGCCGCCCCCCACGAAGACGCGGAAGCCGCGCACCGGCCGCCCGTTCACCACGCGCACCGTCGCAAGGGCACCGAAGTCGTGCATGGCGCAGGCCGCCCGGTCGGCGTCGCTGCCGGAGAAGGCGGTCTTGAACTTGCGCGGCAGGCACTGGTTGGCCGGGTTGCGCAGGAAGTGGCGCACGTAGGCGGCGGCGTAGGGGCGGATGTCGAAGACCTCGTCGGGGGCGACGCCCGCCAGGGGGTCGGCGGTCACGTTGCGCACCGTGTTCCCGCACGCCTCGCGGGTGGTCAGGCCCACCTCCCCCAGCCGGCGGATCAGGTCCGGCACCTGGCGGAGGGGAACCCAGTGGAACTGGATGCACTGGCGGGTGGTCAGGTGCCCCGCGCCGTGGCGCGTGAAGGTGCGGGCCACCTCGGCCAGCCGCTCCGCCTGGGCGGCCGAGAGAACGCCGAAGGGGATCTTGACCCGCACCATCTGCACGTCCGCCTGGCCCCGGATGCCGTAGACCCCGTTCTGGAGCCGGAAGCGGCGGAACGCCTCCTCGTCCACCTCACCCCGATCCCTCCGCTCGATCTGGCGGGCGAAGCGCTCCGCCTCCGCCAGCGCCTCCTCGTCCGGCGCCGGCAGGACCGGCCCCTCCGGATCGTAGCCGTCGTCTGCCCTCACCCGTAGCCCTCCCTCCGTAATTCCTAGTACTCCGACTATTGCGCTAGACTTTGTTGGCCTTCATAATAAGGGGCGACCCCCGGCCGGTCAAGGGGTAGGCCGAGGCAGGGAGGAGAAGGGGGAGAGGAGACGTGCGGCCCCTGAGCGAGGAGCAGTTGGAGCGCTACGGGCGCCAGATGCTGTTGGAGGCCATCGGCGTGGAGGGGCAGAAGCGGCTGCTGGCGGCGCGGGTGCTGGTGGTGGGCGCCGGCGGGCTGGGGTCGCCGGCGGCCATCTACCTGGCGGCGGCGGGAGTGGGGACCATCGGGATCGTGGACGGCGACCGGGTCGAGCTGAGCAACCTCCACCGCCAGATCCTCCACTTCGACCACGACCGGGGGCGGCCGAAGGTGGTATCGGCCCGCCGCCACCTGGAGGACCTGAACCCGGACGTGCGCGTCATCCCCCACCCGGAACCGCTGACCCGCGACAACGCCCTGGACATCATCGGGGGCTACGACCTGGTGGTCAACGGCTGCGACAACTTTCCCACGCGCTACCTGGTCAACGACGCCTGCGTCCTCCTGGGCAAGCCCCTGGTGGACGCCAGCATCCTCCAGTTCGAGGGCCAGGCCACCGTCTTCCTGCCGGGCCAGGGCTGCTATCGCTGCCTCTACCCCGCGCCGCCCCCGCCCGGCGTGGTGCCGAGCTGCGCCGAGGCGGGGATCATCGGCGCCCTGGCCGGCCACCTGGGCACCCTCCAGGCGCTGGAGGCCATCAAGGTGCTGCTCGGGATCGGCCGGCCGCTGGTCGGCCGCCTCCTGCTCTTCGACGGCCTCAGCGGCAGCCACCGGACCGTCCGCTGGCGGCGCGACCCCCACTGCCCCGCCTGCGGCGACCGGCCGAGCATCACCGAGTTGCCCGACTACCGCGAGTTCTGCGGCCTACCCACCGCCCGTTGCGCCGCCGTGACCGCCGGGGCGCCCGCCCCGCCCGGCGCCCGCGGGGGCGGGGACGGCGGCAGCGGCGCGGCGCCGCCGGACGGG
>JBBIPI010000262.1:0-1910 GCA_037442985.1 Clostridiales bacterium | reverse complement strand
AAGCGGCAGGTGTCAGGCGAGATCTCGTCCCCCAGCACCACCCGCCCCTGGTCGTCCAGGCCGAACTCCAGCTTGAAGTCGATGAGGCGCAGCCCCCGGGGCGCCAGGAACGCCTGCAGTTCCTCGTTCACCTTCAGCGCCTGCTCGGCCATGGCCCGCACCTGCTCCGGCGTCGCCAGGTCGAGGGCGTAGATATGATACTCGTTGATCATGGGATCGCCCAGGGCGTCGTCCTTCAGGTAGAACTCCAGCACCGGGCGCGCCAGCGGCGTCCCCTCCGCCAGCCCGAGCCGCGCCGCCAGGCTGCCGGCGGCCACGTTGCGCACGACCACCTCCACCGGGATCATGCGCAGCCGGCGCACCAGCATCCCCCGCTCGCCCACCGACTCCAGGTAGTGGGTGCGCACGCCCCGCTCCTCCAGGTAGCGGAAGAGGATGGCCGAGATGTCCCGGTTGCGGGGCCCCTTGGCCCGGATGGTCCCGCGCTTCTGCGCGTTGAAGGCGGTGGCGTCGTCCTTGAACTCCACCAGGTAGGCATCCGGGCGGTCGGTGGCGTACACCGCCTTCGCCTTGCCCTCGTGCAGCTTCTCGCGCCGCTCCATGCCCCGAAAACCCCCTCAGATGCCCAGGCGGGCGAAGATGGCGTCCACGTGCCGCAGGTGGCGGCGGTGGTCGAAGCAGGCTTCCAACTCCTCCGGCGAGAGCCGGCGACGCACCTCCGGGTCGGCCTCCAGCCGGGCCCGGAAGCTGCCGCCTTCCTCCCAGGTGGCCAGGGCATGCCCCTGGACCAACCTATAGGCCTCCTCCCGGCTCATTCCCTTGCCCACCAGGGCGAGGAGCACCTGCTGGGAGGAGATCAGCCCGCCGCTCAGCTCCAGGTTGGCCTTCATCCGCTGCGGGTAGACCCGCAGGTCCGTCACGATGGTCGTGAAGAGGTGGAGCATGTAGTCCAGGACGGTGGTGGCATCCGGCAGGATGACCCGCTCCACCGAGGAGTGCGAGATGTCCCGCTCGTGCCAAAGCGCCTGGTTCTCCAAGGCCGCCAGGGCGTAACCTCTCATGAGGCGGGCCAGGCCGGAGACCCTCTCGCACTTCTCCGGGTTGCGCTTGTGGGGCATGGCCGACGACCCCTTCTGGCCCGCCCCGAACGGCTCCTCCGCCTCGCGGACCTCCGTCCGCTGCAGGTGGCGCACCTCGGTGGCGAACTTCTCCAGCGACCCGGCCACCACCGCCAGGGTGGTGGCCAGCTCGGCGTGCCGGTCCCGCTGCAACACCTGGTTCGACACCGGGGCCGGCCGGAGGCCCATCTTCCGGCACACGTACTCCTCGACGAACGGATCCACGTTGGCGTAGGTCCCGACAGCGCCGGAGATCTTGCCCACGGCCACGGCCTCGCGGGCGCGCCTCAGCCGCTCGACGTTCCTCTCCATCTCGGCGTACCAGACGGCCAGCTTCAGGCCGAAGGTGATGGGCTCGGCGTGGACGCCGTGGGTGCGCCCGACCATCACCGTGTCCTTGTGCCGCCGCGCCTGCGCCCGGATCGCCTCCCGCAGCGCCTCGGCCCGGCGGAGGAGCAGGTCGCACGCCTCCTTGAGCAGGGCCGACTGGGCCGTGTCCACCACGTCGTTGGACGTCAGGCCGTAATGGAGGAAGCGCGCCGCCTCCCCCACCTGCTCGGCCACGGACGTGGTGAAGGCGATAACGTCGTGGTGGACCTCCGCCTCGATGGCCCTGATGCGGTCGACGTCCACCCGCGCCCGGGCGCGGATCTGCTCCACCGCCTCGCGGGGGATCACCCCCAGCTCGGCCCACGCCTCGCAGGCGTAGATCTCGACCTCCAGCCACTTGCGGTACCTGTTCTCCTGGCTCCAGATGGCCGCCATCTCGGGGAGGGTGTAGCGCTCGATCAC
>JBBIPI010000261.1:0-1919 GCA_037442985.1 Clostridiales bacterium | reverse complement strand
GGAGGTGGCGCGGCGGGAGCTGGCCGCCCTCGAGCGCCGGGAGGCGGAGGCGCGGGAGCGCTTACGGCGGGCCGGCGAGGCCGAGGAGGAGGCGGCGCGCCACCTGCGCCTGAGGGAGGAGGCCCTGGCGGCGGCGCGGCGGGACCTGGCCGCTGCGCAGGCGGAGGTGCGGCAGGTGCGGGAGCGCCTGGCGGCACTGGCCCTGGAGCTGCGGGGGCGGGAGCGGGAGTTGCAGGAGGCGGCGGCTGCGGGCGAGGGCGCCGGCGGGGCGGCCGGGCACGAGGAGCGGGAGGCAGTCCTGCGGGGGCGGCTGCAGGAGCAGGAGAGCGCCCTGGCCGCCGTGACGGCTGCGCGCGAGGAGGCGGTGGCGCGGCTGACGCAGGAGAAGGTGGCCCTGGCCGCCCTGGAGCAGGAGTTGCTGGGGCGGCGCCGCTGGGAGGAGGGGATGCGCGCCCGCCGCCGGGAGCAGGAAGAGGAGATCGTCAGGCGCGAGCAGGCCCTCGCGGCCGCCGAGGCGGATGGCGAGCGCCTGAAGGGGGAGGCGTCCGCGGCCGCCCTTGAGGCCGCCGCGCGGGCCGAGGAGAAGGCCGCCTGGGAGGCGCGGCTGGTGGAGGCGCGCCGCGAGCGGGAGGCCCTGCTCCAGACCCTCGGCCGGGAAGAGGAGGCCCTCCGGCGCCGCGAGGAGGAGTTCCGCCGCCGGGAGGAGCGCCTCCACGCCGCGGAGGTGGAGCTGGCACGGCTCGGGGCGGAGGAGGGCGCGCTGCGGGAAGCCCTCTACGAGCGCTACGGCTGGAGCGGCGAGGAGCTGCCGGCCTCCGGGGCAGGGGAGGACGGACCGGCGCTGGAGCGGCGCGCCCGCGCGCTGCGGGCCGAACTGGAGGAACTCGGCCCCGTCGACCCGCGTGCCCCCCAGGCCTTCCGCGCCCAGCAAGAGCGGGCCGACGCCCTGCGGGCGGCGCTCTCCGACCTGGAGGCGGCCCGGGCGCGCCTGGCGGACCTGGCGGAGAGGGTGGCAAGGCGCGCCGAGGAGGTGTTCCGCGGCACCTGGGCGGAGGCCAGGCGCCAGTTCCAGGACACCTTCGCGCGCCTCTTCGGGGGCGGCACGGCCGACCTCGCCCTGGACGAGCGCGGAGGGGTGGAGATCGCGGTCCAGCCGCCCGGGAAGAAGACGCAGCACCTCTCCCTGCTCTCGGGCGGGGAGCGGGCGCTGGCCGCCATCGCCCTGCTCTTCGCCCTCCTGCGGGTGCGGCCGGCCCCCTTCTGCATCCTGGACGAGATCGACTCCTCCCTCGACGAGGCGAACCTCCAGCGCTTCGCCCGCTTCCTGCGGGAGGCGGCGGGGGACGGCGGCGCCCGCACCCAGTTCATCATCGTGACGCATCAGAAGGTGACCATGGAGGCGGCCGACCGGCTGTTCGGCGTGACCATGGACGAGACGGGCTGCTCGCGGCTGGTGTCTCTCAGGCTCGCCCAGCTGCCAGCGTGAGGAGGTTTTGCCCTTGGCAGAGAAACCGGGGGTGCTGGGCCGCTTTCGCGCCGGCCTGGCCCGGACCCGCGAAAACCTGGTGGGGCGGGTGCGCGCCCTGGCGGGCCGCCACGCCGCCCTGGACGAGGACCTGTTCGAGGAGCTCGAGGCATTGTTGATCCAGGCCGACGTCGGCGTCGAGACCACCTTGAGGCTGATGGACCGGCTGCGGGCGCGGGTGCGCGAGGAGCGTCCCGCCGCTCCGTCCGCCGTGGCCGACCTCCTGAGGGAGGAGGTCGCAGCCCTCCTGGGGCGGCGCGGCCAGGCCGACCGGCGGCTCCGCCTGGAGGCGCGGCCGGCCGTCGTGCTGGTCGTGGGGGTCAACGGCACCGGCAAGACGACGACGGTGGGCAAGCTGGCCACGCTCCTGGCGGCGGAGGGGAAGAAGGTGGTG
>JBBIPI010000260.1:0-1939 GCA_037442985.1 Clostridiales bacterium | reverse complement strand
AGGTTCCCCGCCACCACCAGGGCCACGGCGCCCGCCAGCACCACCCCGATCAGGACCTTGCGCTTCCCCATCTCTCCCGCCTCACCAGGGGAGCCGGGCCAGGCTGCGCTCCTGCATCAGCACCGCGGCCAGCTGCGCCGCCGCCCAGAGGGGCACGACGATCCCCGCCGCCCGGCTCACCCGCAGGCCGCTGACGGCGGCGTAGCCTGTCACCGCCAGCGCCAGGGTCCAGAGGGCGAAGGGGTCCAGGAGGGAGGCCAGGCGGTACGCCCAGGTGCCCACCTGCTCCCGCCCAAGGAAGATGGCGGCGCTGGTGGTCACCAGCACCACCTCCTCCACCGGCGTCCCCAGCACCAGCACGGCCTTCAGCAGCCCGCCCAGCACCGTGATCGGCAGGGAGGCGTAGCCCACCATGCTCAGCAAAGGCCGGAAGCGGGCCTGGCCGCCGGCCAGCAGCGCCGCCAGAGCCAGCACCCCCGCCGCCGCCAGCCCCGTCAGCAGCGGAGAGAAGGCGGCGCCCACCAGGCCCGCCGCCACGCCGATCTTCGCCACCAGGGCCAACGCCTCGGGCGGCACCTGTCCGGTGGCCTGCATGACCTGGACGCCGAAGGCCGTCATCTTCCCCGTCGTCAGGGCCGCGGCCGCCACCGAGGCCGCCGTCAGCACCGCGTAGGGTGCCAGCAGCGCCGGCCGCTCCCGCAGCCGGGCGAAGGTCCGCCCCGGCTCGCTGATCACCCTCCACAGGAAACCCCAGGGACTCATCCCTCGTCCCTCGCCGCCGCCGGCGGTTGCCGGTCGCTCCCCGCTCTCGCCCATGGCAATCGCTCCTCTACGCGCGAAGATCAGCCACCTGCCATGGTACCACGGTCGCCCGTCCCCGTCTCACGGCCAGGTGAGTGCGGTAAAGCCGCCTCCCTCGCCGCAGGGGGACGAAGCGGCCATCGGTGCCGCGGAGGGCGGACCGGGGTCGCGACAGCCGCCAACGTGCCCAGGGTCACCCCAACTAGCCCCGTTCCACTCGCTCCGGCTGCAACGCCCTCTGCCGGCGACGCAGGAGAAGGACCGAGACCAGAGCAGCGACGGCGCCGCTGCCGACGACGCCTGAGAGCCAGTACCAAGGGTTGTTGGAGAGCAGGAGGCGCAGGGTCAGCCAGCGGCTGCCCTGGCCGACGACGAAGAAGTCGGCCACCTGCATGACGGCGGCGACCTCGCCCGGCCTGTCCCAGGCCACCAGATCGCCCCTGATCTGGCTCCACAGCTCCGGTTGGACCAGCTCGTCCACACGCTCGGCAATACGGTCCTCGCTGGCCGCCGTCACCAGGGTCACCGTCACGGGCGCGGCCGGGCTGCGGAACGCCATCAGCACCCCGAGCGGACCGAGATCGGCGTCCTGCTCCACCCAGCCACGCAGCCCCGGCCTGGCCTTGCGGCCCGTCATCCAGTCCAGCGCAGCCGCGATGCTCGCCGCACCCTCGGCGGCGCGGATGTCGTTGATTATGCGATAGGGCCACCGGACGGTGCGGCCGATGGCAGCCGACCAGTTGGTGAAGAGGTCCTCCGGCAGGGCCTTGGGAGGAGCCAGCACGATGGCGCGCTCCTCGATGGCAGGGGGCACGCCTAGCTTGATCCGCCAGCCCTCGGTAACGGCGCCGCTGACTTGGGCCAGCTTGCCGATCAGCGTGAGCGCGCTCCCGCGCAACGCCTCCGACGACAGGTAGACGGCCCCGCCCTCCGGCCGCGTGACCGTGACGTAGGGAAAGCCCGTGCTGGCGAACAGCGCCAGGTCGGGCTGCACGGAGGCGTTGCCGCCCTCCGGCAGGGTGATGGTGGAGCTGCCGAGGATCTGGGCCATCAGGTGGCGCCCCCCCACATCCACGCATTCCCCTTGAACGGGCTGGGGACGCAGGGTGATCCTGAACTCCAGGGTGTTGTTGCCCGG
>JBBIPI010000259.1:0-1940 GCA_037442985.1 Clostridiales bacterium | reverse complement strand
AAGCCGGGGTCGTTCTGTTAACAGCCGCGGAAAGGATGAGGGACATGTGCGGGATCGCCGGCTGGGTCGACTGGGAGGAAGACCTGACGCGCCGGGCGGACGTCGTGCGGGCGATGACGTCCACCCTCGCGGCGCGCGGCCCGGATGCCGAGGGCCTCTGGGTGTCGCCGCGAGCCGTCCTGGGGCACCGCCGCCTGGCCGTCGTCGACCCGGCCGGCGGCGGCCAGCCCATGGCGCGCCGCCTGGGCGCGCGCACCTACGTGATCACGTACAACGGCGAGCTGTACAACACCCTGGAGGTGCGGCGGGCGCTGGAGACCCGGGGGCACACCTTCCTCTCCCGCTCCGACACCGAGGCCCTCCTGCTCGCCTACGTGGAATGGGGGCCGGCCTGCCTGGAGCGGCTGGACGGCATCTTCGCCTTCGCCATCTGGGACGAGGCAGCCGGGCGCCTCTTCCTGGCGCGCGACCGACTGGGCGTCAAGCCCCTCTTCTACACCCGCCGCGGCAGCGCCTTCCTCTTTGGCTCGGAGCTCAAGGCGCTGCTGGCCCACCCGGCCGTGGAGCCGGTGGTCGACGCCGAGGGGCTGGCGGAGGTGCTGGTGCTGGGCCCCGGCCGGACCCCGGGTCACGGCGTCTTCCGGGGGATCAGGGAACTGAAACCCGGGTGGTGCCTCACGGTGACCGCCGCCGGCCTCCGCCTGCGGCGCTACTGGGCGCTGGAGAGCCGGCCGCACCCCGACGACCCGCAGACGACGGCGGCGCGCGTCCGCGCCCTGCTGGCGGACGCGGTGGAGCGTCAGCTGGTGGCCGACGTGCCGGTGTGCGCCTTCCTCTCCGGCGGGGTGGACTCGAGCGCCATCGCCGCCCTGGCCGCCCGCTCCCGCGCCCGCGGCGGCTTGCCACCGCTCCGCACCTACGCCGTGGACTACGCCGGCCACGACGCCCACTTCCGGGCCAACGCCTACGAGCCGGAGGCCGACACCGCCTGGGCGAGCCGCGTGGCCGCCCACCTCGGGACGGAGCACCGGACGGTGACCGTCACCACCCCCGAGCTGGTGGAGGCGCTGCGGACCGCCATGCGCGCCCGCGACCTGCCCGGCATGGCGGACGTGGACGCCTCCCTCTACCTCCTCTGCCGCGAGGTCAAGAAGGAGGCGACCGTCGCCCTCTCCGGGGAGTCGGCGGACGAGATCTTCGGCGGCTACCCCTGGTTCCACCGGGAGGAGGATCTGGCGGCGGACACCTTCCCGTGGGTGCGCCAGATCTCCCTACGGGAGCAAGTGCTGGCGCCGGAGGTGGCGGCCCTGGTCCAGCCGTCCGCCTACCTCGCCGAGCGCTACCGCGAGGCGCTGGCGGAGGTCCCCCGGCTGCCGGGCGAGGACCCCCGGTCGGCGCGCCTGCGCGAGATCTCCTACCTGAGCCTAACCCGCTTCATGGCCGTCCTCTTGGACCGCAAGGACCGTATGAGCATGGCCGCGGGCCTGGAGGCGCGCGTCCCGTACTGCGACCACCGCCTGGTGGAGTACGTGTGGAACATCCCCTGGCCGCTCAAGAACTGGGGCGGGCGGCCCAAGGGCATCCTGCGCCGGGCCCTGACGGGGCTATTGCCCGAGGACGTGCTGGCGCGCCGCAAGAGCCCCTACCCCAAAACCCATGACCCGGCTTACGGCGCCGCCGTGCGCGCCCTGATGCGCCAGGTCCTGGACGATCCCTCCTCGCCCCTCCTGCCCCTCCTCGACGGCCGGGCCGTCCGCCGCCTCGTCGACGCGGAAGACGTCGCCCTGGCGGCGCCCTTCTTCGGGCAACTCATGCGCCTGCCCCAGTTGCTGGCCTACCTCGTCCAGACCGATCTGTGGCTGCGGGAGTACCGCGTTTCCGTCCGCACCCGGGGCCCCGCCGTTTCCGGAGGAAGGACCCGCCGGCGCCGGCGCTCCGCC
>JBBIPI010000258.1:0-1959 GCA_037442985.1 Clostridiales bacterium | reverse complement strand
GTAAAAATTCCACCACGGGCGGGTCGGCCCTGGGTGTAAAAATTACCCGAAACGGCCCTATGGGACCATGGAACCCTTGGTACCCTCGCTCTGCCCGTGTGCCCGGCGGCGTTTGCCTTTTCATCCTCTGTGGTGCCGCACCGGCGGCATGGAGGTCTAACTTAGGAAAGGAAGGCGGGCCCGGAGGAGCCGCGCCACGGCGGCCGCGGGGGCGGGGACGGGCGGCTCCTCACCGGCGAAATAGCGCTCGAGACCCCTCGCCACGGCCGCGGCCAGCCGGTCGCGGTGGGAGGGATCCGCCAGCAGCTCCCGGTCCCGGGCGTTGGAGAGGAAACCCACCTCCACGAGGACGGCCGGCACGGGGCTCTCCCGGAGGAGGTAGAGGTCCGCGGGGATGGCTTCCCGGTAATTCTCGGGGTCGAGAGCCACCAGCTCCCGCTGGAGGAGGAGGGCGAGGCGCCTTCCCTCCGCCGATGTCTCCCAGTAGAAGGTCTGAGCCCCGAATTGGCCGGGATCCGGGAAAGCGTTGGCGTGGATGCTCAGGAAAACGTCGGCGTCGTCGGCCGCCTTGAGTCTCAGGCGCAGGTCCTCGCGGTCGTCCTGGGCGTGGGCCGCGTCTTTGTGGCGGGTCAGCACCGGATGCCCGCCACGGGCGCGGATCTCGCGGGCCAGGCGCCGGGCCAGGTCCAGGGTCAACTCCTTCTCCACCAGTCCGCCCCGCGCCACGCCGCCGTCGAAGCCGCCGTGGCCGGCGTCCACCGCCACCACCCGCCCCGCCAGGGGACGGTGCGTGGCCACCCAGAAGACCTCCACCACGGCCCCCGTGCCGGCGGCCGCCACCAGGGCCGCCGCCGCCCACGCCCCGATCACCGGCAGCGTCACGGCCGCGACGAGGGGGCGCAGCCCGCGTCCGCGGCGTCCCCTCCAGCCCCGTACCCTTCTCTCCCCCATCCCCCTCCCCACCATGCCCGACGGCCCCTTCCGGCCGTCTCGTTGCCTCCTCCCAGAGAGACTATGCGGTGGAGGGGCCGGGTACGTCGCACCGCCGGCTTCAGAGGGGGGCGAGTAAGGCGGGGTCGTCGTGGCGGGGGGAATTGACCCGGTGCGAAACAGGGTGGAGGGTGAGGGCGTCGCCGGCGAGAGGGGCGAGGAGACGGGCCAGGGCGGCCGGATCGGTGAGGGAGGGATCGAGCCAGCCCTCCTCCGCCTCCGGGCGCAGGATCACCGGCATCCGCTCGTGCAGGGACCGCAGGGCGCCGTCCGCCGCCGTGGTGAGGATGGCGAAGCCGGGCTCGCCGTCGGGTCCGGTCTCCCAGAGGCCGGCAAAGGCGAAGAGGCCGCCCTCCCGCGGGCGGACGTAGAAGGGGTCCCGGCGGTGGGCCTCCTGGCGCCACTCGTAGAAGCCGTCGGCGGGTACGAGGCAGCGGCGGTGGCGCAACGCACGGCGGAAGGCGGGCCGCTCGGCCGCCGTCTCGGCGCGGGCGTTGATGAAAGGGCCGTGCCCGCGCTGTCGGCTTCCCCCCTCGCTCGGTCCCGGGCGAGGGCCGGTGCCCGCCCAGGCCGGCTCCAGACCCCAGCGCATGGCCAGCCCCCGGCGACCGCCTTCAGCATGGGGTCCCGGCCCGCCCAGAACCACCAGGGCAAGCTGGGAAGGGGCGATGTTGTAGCGCCCGCACACCCCGGCCGGCAGCGCCGCCAAGCCGAAGCGCCGGGCCACCGTCACGGGGTCGGCGGTGAGGGTGTAGCGCCCGCACACGGTCAGCGAAGGGCGGGCGTGGCCGCGGCTTCGTCCACGATGGCCCGGATGACGACCTCGACCTCCTCGGGCACTCCGCCCAGGTCGGCTCCCGGAAAGAAGGCGCCGATGGCCGTGGGCCGCATGGCGGCGATGACCGTGCGCCCGTCCTCCTCGTACACGGCGATGGGACAGGGCAGAAAGATGCTGATGAGGTTGTCGGC
>JBBIPI010000257.1:0-1971 GCA_037442985.1 Clostridiales bacterium | reverse complement strand
GGGAGGGGCGGGCGCTCGCGGATCGTCGTCACGGAGCTTCCGTACGAGGTCAACAAGGCCCGGCTCCTGGAGCGGATCGCCGAGCTGGCCCGGGACCGGCGGGTGGAGGGCATCGCCGAGCTGCGGGACGAGACGGACCGGACGGGAACCCGCGTGGTGGTGGAGCTGGCGCGGGGGGCCAACGCCCAGGTGGTGCTCAACCAGCTCTACCACCACACCCAGATGCAGGTCAACTACGGCGTCATCCTGCTGGCCCTGGTGGACGGCCAGCCGCGGGTCCTGACCCTGCGCGAGGCCCTGCGGCACTACGTGGACCACCAGCGCGACGTGGTCACCCGCCGTTCCCGCTACGAGCTGGCCCGCGCCGAGGAGCGGGCCCACATCCTGGAGGGGCTGCGGATCGCCCTCGACCACATCGACGCCGTCATCGCCCTCATCCGGGCCTCCCGGACCCCCGACGAGGCGCGGGCGGGGTTGAGGGAGCAGTTCGGCCTCAGCGACAAGCAGGCCCAGGCCATCCTGGACATGCGGCTCCAGCGCCTCACGGGCCTGGAGCGCGAGAAGATCGAGGAGGAGTACCAGGAGGTCCGGCGCACCATCGAGTACCTGCGGGCGGTGCTGGCCAGCGAGCGCATGCTCTTCGGCGTCATCCGCAAGGAGCTCCTCCAGGTGAAGGAGCGGTTCGCCGACCCCCGTCGCACCCAGGTCACGGCGGCGGCCGCCGATCTCGGCGTGGAGGACCTGGTGGCCGACGAGCCCAACGTCGTCACCCTCTCCTTCGGCGGCTACGTCAAGCGCCTGCCGCTCGACACCTACCGCAGCCAGCTGCGGGGGGGGCGGGGCGTGGTGGGCATGACGACGCGCCAGCAGGACTGGGTGGCCGACATCTACGTGGCCTCGACCCTGGACTGGCTCCTCTTCTTCACCAGCCGGGGACGCGTCTACCGCCTGCGGGTGCACGAGCTGCCCGAGGCCGGTCGGGCGGCCAGGGGGACGGCGCTGGTCAACCTGCTACCCCTGGAGGAGGGGGAGAAGGTGCAGGCCGTCGTCCCCGTGCGCGGTTTCGAGGAGCTGGTCCGGACCGAGGAGGAGAGAGGGGGCGCGGGCCCGGCTCGAGACGGGCACGGCGCGGCGGCGGAGGAGGGCGGCACCCAGGAGGGTGGGGCAGACGCGGTGGAGGCCGCCGGGCCTTACCTCTTCCTCGCCACCCGGCGCGGCTTCGTCAAGAGGACGCCCCTGTCCGAGTTCGCCAGCCTCCGGCGCGGCGGCATGATCGCCCTGACCCTGGAGGAGGGGGACGAGCTGATCGGCGCCCGCCTGACGGACGGCAACCGGGACATGGCCCTGGTCAGTCGCCTGGGGCTCGCCATCTGCTTCCCGGAGAGCGACGTGCGGCCCATGGGACGGACCGCCCGCGGCGTGCGCGGCATCTCCCTCCGGGGGGACGACCAGGTGGTGGCCCTGGTCCTGGCAGGGGAGGGGGATCTCCTGGTGGTGACGGAGGGGGGCTACGGCAAGCGGACGCCCTGGTCCGTTTACCGGCGCCAGGGACGCGGCGGCAAGGGGATCAGGACCCTCCGCGTGACGGCCAAGAACGGCCCCATCGTGGCCGCCCGCTCCGTCGAGGAGGGGGACGAGGTGCTGCTCATCACCGGCCGCGGCGTCGTCACGCGCCAGGCCGTGGCGGGCATCTCCCGGCAGGGGCGGGACGCCCAGGGCGTCCTGCTCATGCGCCTGGAGCAGGGCGACGCGGTGGTGGCCATCGCCACCGTGGAGACGGAGGACTGAGGGAAGCCGGCAGGCCGGGCGGCGCCGCGGGACGAGGCCGGGCGGCCGTGGGGACGGCCTGCGGCCGGGGCGGCGGCCGGAGTCCGCTCACAACCGGAACCGGCCGACCAGGGACCGGAGCTCGCGGGCCGTGGCGGTCAGGGCCTCGGCCGCCGCCCGCGCCAGGTCGTTGGACGAGGTGAC
>JBBIPI010000256.1:0-1979 GCA_037442985.1 Clostridiales bacterium | reverse complement strand
GGAGGCCTGGGAGCCGGCGTTGCCCCCCGTGCCGATCACCAGAGGGATGAAGAGGGCGAGGGCCACCGTCCGGGCGATGTCCTCCGAGTAGTGGCTCATCACGGTGCCCGTCAGGGCGGCCGCCAGGAAGAGGATGAGCAGCCACCCGACCCGCTTGCGGAAAAGGGTCAGGAAGGGCGCCTGCAGGTAGGGCTCGGCCACCGGCTGGACGGCGCCCAGGCGGTGGACGTCCTCCGTCGCCTCCTCCTCCATCACATCGAGGACGTCGTCCACGGTGACCACGCCCAGCATCCGCCCCGCCTGGTCCACTACGGGGAGCGCCACCAGGTCGTACTGGCTCAGGAGGCGGGCCACCTCCTCCTGGTCGGTCTCGGCGGGCACCTGGATGACCCGTGTCTTCATGACCCGGCCGACCGGGGTGTCCGGGTCGGCCAGGATGAGGTCGCGCAGGGAGGCGACCCCCACCAGCCGGCCGAGGGCGTCCAGGACGTACAGGTAGTAGACGACGTCCGCCTCCCGCCCGACCTTGCGGACGTGGGCCAGGGCATGCTCGGCCGTCCAGTACTCGCGGACGGCGATGTAGTCCACGGTGGCCAGGCTGCCGGCGGTGTTCTCCGGGTAGGACATGAGCCCCCGGATCTGGTCGCGGTAGTCCGGGGGCAGCCACTCCAGGAGCTGCTGGCGCTGGCGCGGGTGGAGGGCCAGGAGGAGGTCGGCGACGGCGTCGCTGGACATCTCGTTGAGGACGGCGCGCGCCGTCCCGTCAGGCAGGTGGTGGAGGAGGCGGTATTGCTCCTCGGGGCGCAGGTGCTCCAGCGTCTCGGCCGCCTTGGGCGCGGGGAGCCGGCCCAGGAGCTCCAGCTGCTCGTCCCGGCCCAGGCGCGGGAGCACGGCGCTGGCCAGCTCGTAGGCCTCGAGGGACTCCGGCGCTGCTCCCGGCCGCAAGACCTCCCCTCCCGTCGTCTCCTCGGACACCCGCCGTCACCCCCTTCCCGGGACAACCTACCGAATTATACCCCGACCGCCGCGGCCGGCGCCGGCCGGATTTTGTCCTTCGCGGCTCCGGGCTTATGATGGGAAGGACGACAGGTGAACACGGGAGGCGGGAGGGACGGTCATGTCCGCGCACGGTTCTCACGCCGGGGAACGGGAGGAGGCGGGGGCCCGCGGCCGGCAGCAGCCCCGCCAGTACGTCAACTTCGCCTTCTACAAAGTGGACCCAGCCTGGCGGCGCCTCCCAGACGAGGAGCGAGACAGGCACCGGGCGGAGTTCGCGGCCGCGGTGCGCGAGTACGACCAGCCGGGGAAGCTGATGGTCCTGAGCTACTCGCTCGTCGGCATCCGGGCCGACGCTGACTTCCTGCTCTGGCGCATCGGGTACTCGTTGGAGTTCTTCCACGAGATGACGGCGCGGCTGAACCGGACGGGGCTGGGCAAGTACCTGGACCTGGCCTACTCGTACCTCTCCATGACCAAGCGGTCGATCTACGTCGACCGGCTGAGCCCGGAACACGGGGAGGAGCGGACGCGCATCGTCCCAGGCCGGTCCCGTTACCTGTTCGTGTACCCGTTCGTCAAGAAGCGCGAGTGGTACCTGCTGACCAGGTTCACCCGGCAGGGGATGATGGACGAGCACATCCACGTGGGGAACAAGTACCCCTCGGTGAAGCTCAACACCACCTACTCCTTCGGCCTGGACGACCAGGAGTTCGTGGTGGCCTTCGAGACGGACTACCCGGCCGACTTCCTCGACCTGGTCATGGAGCTGCGGGAGACCCAGGCCAGCCTCTACACGGTGCGGGACACGCCCATCTTCACCTGCCTGGCCATGCCCCTGGAGCAGGCGCTGGCGGCGCTGGGGTAGCCTGCGCCCGCTCGCCTCAGCGGCGCAGGCGCCTCAGCCGGATCAGGGCCGCGGCCACGCCGATGACGGCGCCGGCCACCAGCCAGGGCCAAAGGCTGCCCGCCGTCCCCGTGGG
>JBBIPI010000255.1:0-1982 GCA_037442985.1 Clostridiales bacterium | reverse complement strand
TGAGACAGCGTGACGGCGGACACGGTGGGCTACGGCGTGGCCTTCCTGGCGGGGCTGGTCTCCTTCGTCTCCCCCTGCTGCCTCCCTCTCGTGCCCACCTACGTCACCTACCTGGCGGGCACCTCCTACGACGAGCTGGCGAGCGATCCCGCCCGCCTCAAGAACAGGGTCCTGGTCAACGCCGTGGCCTTCGTGCTCGGGTTCTCCGTGGTCTTCATCCTCCTGGGCGCCGGCGCCTCCGTCGTCGGCCAGGCGTTGCGGGCCAACATGTCCCTCCTGCGGCAGGTCTCGGCCGTGGTGGTGGTGGCCTTCGGCCTGCACATGATGGGCTTCCTCCGCCTGCCCGTCCTGGAGCGCGAGGTCCGGGTCGGCACCGGCGCGCTGCCGGGTGCCGCGGCGGGTCTCCCCCGCTCCCTCCTCATGGGGGCGGCTTTTTCCGCCGGCTGGAGCCCCTGCATCGGTCCCATCCTGGCCACCATCCTCGTCCTGGCCTCCCAGGCCGGCACCGCCGGGGCGGGGGCCGCCCTCCTGGCCGTCTACTCCGCCGGCCTGGCGCTGCCGTTCCTGGCGGTGGCCGTGAGCATGCGCTGGTTCCTGGGGTGGCTGCCCCGCCTCGGGCGGGCCATGGCGGCGGTGCGCACGGCCAGCGGCGCCCTCATGGTGGGGGTGGGGCTCATGATCTACTTCAACGTTTTCACGGTCCTCAACCGCTGGTTCAACGTGAGCCAGTGGCTGGGCCTGTGAGGTGACGACGGGTGACGCGGGGCCTGCGGTACATGCTTCCTCTCCTGGCGGCGGCCCTGCTAGGCTTCCTCGCCCTCAACGCCGTGAGCCGCAAGCCGGCGGCGCCGGGCATCCCCGTGGTGGGCCGGCCTCTGCCCGCCTTCGACCTGCGGCTCCTGGGGGGCGGCGAGGTGACGGCGGACCAGCTCCTGGGCAGGCCCACCTTCATCAACTTCTGGGCTTCCTGGTGCGGGCCGTGCCAGGCGGAGATGCCCTTCATCGAAGAGATCTACCAAAAGGAGAGAGGGAGGCTCAACGTCCTCGGCGTCAACATGCAGGAGCCCGAGATCGTGGCCGACGAGTTCGTGCGGACCAACGGTTACACCTTTCCCGTGGCCCTGGACCTGGACGGCAGCCTTCACGCCGGCTGGGGCTTCAACGGGCTGCCGGTCAGCATCTTTGCCGACGGGCGGGGCACCGTCTGCCGCATCCACATGGGGGGCATGACCCGCTCCATGATGCGGGCCGCCGTGGACGAGGCCCTGGCCGGCTGTTCCTGACCCGGTCCTGCGGGAGCCGGTTGCCGAGCCGGGCGCGCCGGCGGTTCGGCGGGGAAGCCGGGAGGCAGGCGTCGCGCCGGCGGTGCGCGGTGGTGCCATCATGCTGCGGGTGGTGAGCGTCAGCCTGGGATCGGCGCGGCGGGACGGCCGGGCCGAGGTCCGCCTGGGCGGCGAGCGCCTACTGCTGCAGCGCCTCGGTGTGGACGGCGACTGGCGGCGGGCGGCGTCCCTTCTGCGGGAGTTGGACGGACGGGTGGCGGCCGTCGGCCTGGGCGGCGTCAACGATGCCTACCGGGTGGGCGACCGCCCGTACCGGGTACCCCTGGCGGCCCGGCTGCGGGAGTGCCTGCGGCGCACGCCCTGCGCCGACGGGACCGGGTGGAAGCGCTGGGCGGAGCCGCTCTTCCTGGAGCGGCTGGCGGCGGCCGGCCGGCTGCCGGCGGGCGGCGCCGCCGTGGTCACCTCGGTCCTGGACCGCTGGTGGCTGGCCGAGGCGCTGGCGGCCGCCGGGTTCCTGGTCCGCGCCGGCGACCCCTGGTTCGCCCTGGGCATCCCCTGGCTACCCGGCCTGCCTTCCTTCCGGCGCGCGGCGACCGTTTCCCTCCCCCTCCTCCGCCTGGTGCCCGTGGGCTGGGTTTACCCCCACGCTGACCCGCCCGCCCCCCGGCGAGGGGACGGCCCTCTGCCCGCCGAAGGGTT
>JBBIPI010000254.1:0-1983 GCA_037442985.1 Clostridiales bacterium | reverse complement strand
CAGGGCGGCGGCGTGGTCGCCGCAGTGGGTGCGCACCACCCCCTTGGGCCGCCCCGTCGTCCCGGAGGTGTAGAGGATGACGCTCCAGTCCCCCTCCCTCCGAGGTACCCGGGGCGGGCCGTCCCGCCCGCAGGACAGCAGGTCCTCGTAGGAGACGGCGCCCTCCACCTCCGCCCCGCCCACGGCCACGCGCCGGATCGCCCGCCCGCGCCTCCCCAGGAGCCCGAGGGCGCTCCCCACCTCCGGCGCGGCCGTCCCGTCACAGGCCACCGCGCCGACCTCGGCATCCCGGAAGGCGTAGGCCAGCTCCTGCCCTTTCCACCGGAAGCTCAGGGGGACGGCGACGGCCCCCAGCTTGTAGAGGGCGAACAACAGGGTGGCCGCCGGCTCCCCGTTGCGGAGGCAGAGGGCGACGCGCCGCCCCGGCCGCACGCCCAGCGCCCGCAGGCCCCAGGCGACGGCGTTGACGCGGCGGTTCCACTCGCCGTACGGGTAACGTTCCTCTCCGTCGACGAGCACCTCCGCCTCGGGGTGGCGCTCCGCCGCGAGCTCCAGCGCGGTGGCGAGGTGCACCGGACCTTTCCCCTCCCGCAAACGCACCGCTGGCGTCTGACGTCCCGAACCCCGCATCAGCTTATGACCTGCCGGCGCGTCCGGGTTCCGGGGCGACGAGCCGCCGGCGCCCAGGGAGAGCCGCGCCCGCGGGATATTGACCCTGCCTTGGCCACCTGCCGCCTTTTTCAGGTCAGTCACCCTGCCGGCAGGGCCGGCGCCACGAAGGGATGAAAATGGTAGACCCTGGTCATTTACGAGGCAACACGCCGCCGCGCGCCGCTCCACCCCATGTTCTCATCTCCTGTTGGTGCCGCCCCAGCGGCATGACGGTCTTGACTCACGGAGGAGGTTGGCCCCGGCCGTACAATAACTAACAGGTTCCCAGGAATGGGGGAAGGCCCATGACACCCGAAAGGCGCCAACCGCGCGTGCCCCCGGGGCAGCACGTCACCGAGAAGTGGCCGGTGCTCCACCACGGGCCGGTGCCGGCGATCGATCTCTCGCGATGGACCTTTCGCGTCTTCGGCCTGGTGGAGAACCCGTTCGAGCTGACTTACGAGCAGTTCCTGGCCCTGCCGCGGACCGTGAGCACCAGCGACATCCACTGCGTAACCGGCTGGAGCCGGCTGGACAACAGGTGGGAGGGCGTGCCGGCGCGGGTCCTGGTCGAAATGGCCCGCCCCCTGCCCGGCGCCGGCTTCGTCCTCGTCCACGCCGAGGGGGGCTTCACCACCAACCTGCTCCTGGACGACCTGCTGCGGGACGACGTCCTCTTCGCTTTCCGCCACGACGGCCAAGACCTGACGCCGGAGCACGGCTGGCCGTTGCGCCTGGTGGTCCCCCACCTGTACTTCTGGAAGAGCGCCAAGTGGGTGCGGGGGCTGGAGTTCCGCGACCGGGACACGCCCGGCTTCTGGGAGCGGGCCGGCTACCATATGCGCGGCGACCCGTGGAAGGAAGAGCGCTACGGCGGCCCCTGACGCCCAGCCCCCTCCCGGCTCGCGCCGGCGGCGAACGGGTTGGTCACCCTTACGAGGGGGTGCCGGCCGCCGCCTCCCAACCCAGGGCGGCCCGCAGGATGGCCAGCAGCCGGGCGAAGAACCCGCCCCGGGTCCCGGCGCTCCCGCGCATCGCCGCCTCGACCCGGGTCTCACCCCCCGCCCCCGCGTCGCCCCTGCCGTCCCGGGCACCGGACGCGTCGGCCTTCAGGGAGGCCCCGACTGCGGCGCCGGCCCCCACCCGCACCACCAAGGGCCCCCCGACCGCCACCGACCCTTCCCCTCCCCCTTGCGCTTGGCCGCTCAGTACCGCCCTGGGGGCACCCAGGGCCCCGGCCGGGGCCGTTACCCCCAGGCCGCCGCCCACCACGGCCGCCAGCACCGCTGCGGCGAACTTCCTCTTGCACATCGCGCATCCCTCCTCGGTGTC
>JBBIPI010000253.1:0-2000 GCA_037442985.1 Clostridiales bacterium | reverse complement strand
GACCTGGGCACCACCAACTCGGTGGTGGCCGTCATGGAGGGGGGCGAGCCGGTCGTCATCCCCAACGCCGAGGGGAGCCGGCTGACGCCCTCGATCGTCGGCTTCACCAAGGACGGGGAGCGCCTGGTCGGCCAGGTGGCCAAGCGCCAGGCCATCACCAACCCCGAGAACACCGTCTTCTCCATCAAGCGCTTCATGGGCCGCACCTACCAGGAGGTGGCCGACACCGAGGCCCGGCGCGTCCCCTACAAGGTGGTCGCCTCGCCCACGGGCGAGGTGCGGGTGCGCATCCGCGACAAGGACTACTCGCCCCAGGAGATCTCGGCCATGATCCTCCAGAAGCTCAAGGCGGACGCCGAGGCCTACCTGGGGGAGAAGGTGGACAAGGCCGTCATCACCGTGCCGGCCTACTTCACCGACGCCCAGCGCCAGGCGACCCGGGACGCCGGCCGCATCGCCGGGCTCGAGGTGCTGCGCATCATCAACGAGCCGACGGCGGCCGCCCTGGCCTACGGCATCGACAAGGAGCAGGACCAGACCATCCTGGTCTTCGACCTGGGCGGCGGCACCTTCGACGTCTCCATCCTCGAGCTGGGCGACGGCGTCTTCGAGGTCAAGGCCACCAGCGGCAACAACCACCTGGGCGGCGACGACTTCGACCAGCGCATCGTCGACTACGTCGCCGAGCAGTTCAAGCGCGAGCACGGCATCGACCTGCGGCAGGACCGCATGGCCCTGCAGCGGCTCAAGGAGGCGGCGGAGAAGGCCAAGATCGAGCTCTCCAGCGTGCTGACGACCAACATCAACCTGCCCTTCATCACGGCCGGCCCCTCCGGCCCCCTCCACCTGGACCTGACGCTGACGCGGGCCAAGTTCGAGGAGCTGACGGCGGACCTGGTGGAGGCCACCATGGGGCCCACCCGCCAGGCCCTGGCCGACGCCGGGTTGAAGCCGGAGGACATCGACAAGATCCTCCTGGTGGGCGGCTCTACGCGCATCCCGGCGGTGCAGGAGGCTGTCAGGCGGCTCTTCGGCAAGGAGCCCTTCAAGGGGATCAACCCGGATGAGGTGGTCGCCCTGGGGGCGGCCATCCAGGCGGGCGTGCTGGCCGGCGAGGTCAAGGACGTCCTGCTCCTGGACGTCACGCCGCTCTCCCTGGGCATCGAGACCCTGGGCGGGGTGTTCACCAAGATCATCGAGCGGAACACCACCATCCCCACCTCCAAGAGCCAGATCTTCTCCACGGCGGCCGACGGCCAGACCCAGGTGGAGATCCACGTCCTGCAGGGCGAGCGGCCCATGGCGGCCGACAACAAGACGCTGGGCCGCTTCATCCTCGACGGCATCCCCCCGGCGCCGCGGGGCGTGCCGCGCATCGAGGTCACCTTCGACATCGACGTGAACGGCATCGTCAACGTCTCGGCCAAGGACCTGGGCACGGGGCGGCAGCAGAAGATCACCATCCAGTCGCGGGGCACGCTGAGCGAGCAGGAGATCCAGCGCATGATCAAGGAGGCCGAGCAGTACGCCGAGGAGGACCGCAAGCGGAAGGAGAGGGTGGAGGCGCGCAACGCCGCCGACGCCGCGGTCTATAATGCGGAGAAGGTGCTGAAGGACCTGGGCGACCGCGCCCCGGCCGACAAGGCGGCGGCGGTGCGCTCGGCCATCGAGAGCGTGCGCCAGGCCCTGAGCGCCGACGACCTGGCCCGCATCCGCTCGGCCACCGAGGAGCTGGGCCGGGCCGTCCTGGAACTCGGGTCGGCCGTCTACGCCCAGGCGGGCTCCCAGGCCGCCCAGGCGGGGGGCGGCGGCGCCGCGGGCGGCCGGGGCGAGAACGTGGTCGACGCCGACTACGAGGTGAAGGACGGGTCGGCTTGAGCGGGCGCGGCAACCGGGGGCAACCTGCGGGTGCCGGCCGCCCCCCATCGGGGTGAGGCGCTTTGGCAGTCAAGCGCGACTACTACGAGGTCCTGGGGGTCCCGCGGGAGGCCACCCAGGAG
>JBBIPI010000252.1:0-2004 GCA_037442985.1 Clostridiales bacterium | reverse complement strand
GCTCCTCGATCTCCGCATACTTGGCCTGCAGCTTCCGGTTGAAGCTCCAGAGTTCCGCCGGGTCGAGCCGGAGGGAGTTGATCACGTTCTTGTGGGCCCGGCCCAGCCGGCCGGTGGTGGCCCAGGCTTGGGGGGCAGGCTGGACCGGTCGACGGGGGGACGGAAGCGCACCGGCTCCATCATCTGGCCCAGCAGGCCGTCGCCGAGGATCATCACCGGGTTCCGGTACCGGTCCGCCACCTCGAACGCCTCCGCCGTCAGGTCGGCCGCCTCCTGGACGGAAGCCGGTCCGTACACGATCAGGCGATGATCCCCGTGACCCGGGCCGCGCGTCGCCTGGAGGTAGTCGGACTGGGCCGGGCCGATGCCGCCCAGCCCGGGCCCCCCCGGCTCATGTTCACGATCAGGCAGGGCAGCTCCGCCCCGACCAGGTAGGAGATCCCCTCCGCCATGAGGCTGATGCCCGGCCCGGAAGAAGAGGTCATGACCCGGGCTCCCGCGCCCGCCGCCCCGTAGACCATGTTGATGGCGGCCACCTCGCTCTCCGCCTGGACGAACGTCCCACCGGCGGCCGGCAGGTGCCGGGCCATGTACTCCAGCAACTCGCTCTGGGGGGTTATGGGGTAGCCGAAATAACAGAGGCAGCCGGCGCGGATGGCCGCCTCGGCGATGGCCTCGTTCCCTTTGAACAGGTAGACCCCCTCGTCCGGCGGCCGCTCAGACAAGGGCGGCACCAGCCTTCGCGCGCCGGAAGGGGCCGGGACGCTCCACCGTGATGACCAGGTCCGGGCACATGAGGACGCAGCGGGTGCAGCCGGTGCACCGCTCCTCCTCGGTGACGACGACCGGGTGGTAGCCCAGGCGGTTCACCCGCTCGGAGAAGCGGAGGATGCCCGGCGGGCACACGCTCGCGCAGACGCCGCACCCCTTGCAGCGGCCCTCGTCGATCCTCACCCGTCCCACCCGTCATCCCTCCCGGAAGGCCCCGCGCACCATTATAGTCCAACCCCCTGGCCCATCCCAGTCCCGCCCGCTCACCTGCGCAGGCGCGGGGGCAACCCCTCCATCACCCTGGTCAGGGAGACCCGGTCGCAAAACCCTATGAAGAGCACCAGGAGCACCACCGCCACCCACTGGGCGGGCACCGGCAGGACGGCAGCCATCGCGAGCCCGAGGCCGGCCCCCAGCAGGTTGGCGCCCGTGTCCCCCAGCAGGCACCGCTCCCTCAGGTCCCAGGGCAGGAAGCCGGCCACGGCCCCCGCCAGGGGATAGGCGAAGGCGGGCAGGGTTCGGGCCCCCGCGACGGCGGCAGCCGCCAGGACGGCCAGGCCGGCCAGGAAGGCCTTGCCGGCCCGCCCGGGACGCAGGTCCAAGCAGTTGACGGCCTGGGCGGCCAGGGGGACGAGGGCGGCGACGGGCAAGGCCCCCTGCTCCGCCAGGCCCGCCTCCGCCACCGCACCGGCGGCCAGGAGGAAGGCGGCCTTGAGGCTCCCTGCCGTAACCCGCCCGGCGCGCAGCGCCCCCGCGTGGCCCAGCAACCCCTTGGGGTCGTGCCGTCCCGCCACGTCGTCTACGAAACCGCCCCATCCCGCCAGGGCCAACACCACCAGGGCCAGCAGCACCTCTTCCCTGTGCGGCGAGAGCGCCAGCAACGGCAGGCTGGCGGGCAGGAGGGCGGCGGGGAGCGCCAGCCCGGCCGGGGCCAGGAGCACGCCCCGGTAATTGCCGGCGCAGATGCCCTTCTCCAGGAGAACGGCGCTCACGCCCGGCGTGAGCAGGGCGGCGAGCGCCAGCGCCACGGCGCCCGCGGCCAGGGTCAGGCCGTCCGCCATGGCCGCCACCCGCACCGGAGCAAGGCGTCCAGCACGGCGGCGAACTGGCGGCCCCGGTGCAGCCAGCCCCTGAGGTCGCGGCCGGTGGCCGCGTGGCTCATGGGCACCTCCACCTCCACGATGCGGAAGCCGGCCTGCGCCGCCCGCACCGTCAGCCCCACCTCGACGCCAA
>JBBIPI010000251.1:0-2027 GCA_037442985.1 Clostridiales bacterium | reverse complement strand
GTCTCGAAGCTCTCCCGCTGGCGCCCGAACGCGTTGCGGCGCACCGCCACGTCCATGAGACCCAGCCGCGGCTGGGGGCGCCCACCCAGCTCGGTCCCGTCCAGGATCTCCCCGGCCAGTAACACCAGCCCGGCGCAGGTGCCGAAGATACCCAGACCGTCGCGCGCGCGCTCGCGGATGGCCTCCAGGAGGCCGCGCTCCTCCATGAGCCGGCCGATGGTCGTGCTCTCGCCGCCGGGTATGACCAGCCCGTCCAGGCCGTCCAGCTCCTCGGGACGGCGGACGAGGCTCGTCTGGGCGCCCAAGTCGTGGAGCATCATCCGGTGCTCGCGGAAGTCGCCCTGGAGGGCCAGGACACCCACCTTCACCTTACCAGCCACGCTCCTGCATCCGCTGCTCCTGGGCCAGGGTGGAGATCTCGATGCCCGGCATGGCCTCGCCCAGATCGCGCGAGACCTCGGCGAGCACCTGGGGGTCGTCATAGTAGGTGGTGGCCAGGACGATGGCGCGGGCGCGGCGGGCCGGGTCGGCCGACTTGAAGATCCCAGAGCCGACGAAGATGCCGTCGGCGCCCAACTGCATCATGAGGGCGGCGTCGGCCGGGGTGGCGATGCCGCCGGCGGCGAAGTTGACCACGGGCAGCCGCCCGGCCCGCCGCACCTCCCGCAGCAGCTCCACCGGGGCCCCCAGGCGCCGGGCCTCCGCCACCAACTCCTCCTCCCCCAGGCCGCAGACGCGGCGGATCTCCTCGTTCATCCGGCGCATGTGGCGCACAGCCTCCACCACGTTGCCGGTGCCCGGTTCCCCCTTGGTGCGGATCATGGCCGCCCCTTCCGCGATGCGGCGCAACGCCTCGCCCAGGTCCCGCGCCCCGCAAACGAAGGGGACCTTGAACGCGTGCTTGTTGATGTGGAAGGTCTCGTCGGCCGGCGTCAGCACCTCGCTCTCGTCGATGTAGTCGACGCCCAGCGCCTCGAGGATCTGCGCCTCGACGAAGTGGCCGATGCGCACCTTCGCCATCACGGGGATGGTGACGGCCTCCATGATGCGGACGATGACGGTGGGGTCGGCCATGCGCGCCACGCCCCCCGCCGCCCGGATGTCGGCCGGCACCCGCTCCAGCGCCATCACGGCCACCGCGCCGGCCTCCTCGGCGATGCGCGCCTGCTCGGGCGTCGTCACGTCCATGATGACGCCGCCCTTGAGCATCTCGGCCAAGCCCTTCTTGACCCGGAACGTCCCCTGTTCCCCCTGCATCGGGCAAGCACCTCCGGTGCGCGCAACCCTCAGGAGCGAGATGTTCCGGCATTCAACGTAAAGGATTTCCCACGCCCTCGCAACACCTCACCCTCGTCGACAGACGCGCGCCCGCCGTAAAGCGGCGGAACGCCCGGTCCCCCGGGGGCCGGGCGTTCCCTGCCAGAGCACCGTGACTTCTGCCGCCGGTCAGGGGCACTGGCGGATGGAGCCGTCGACGAAGACGCGGCCCGTGGGCCTCTGGCCGATGGGCCCGACCGGCTCCTGCGTCACCAGGACCAAGTCCTTGTCGGCCAGTTGGGCGTTGACGGCCTGCGCCACCCACACCCCGTCGACCGTCGTCTTGGTCATCGCGATGCCGATCCCCGTGTTGGTCGCGCTGTTCATGAACCAGGCGACGTAGGTCATGCTGAGGGGCGGGTCGGGCAGTTGCACCCCGATGACGAAGGCGTTCCCCGCCTGGCGCTGCACCAGGGCCACGCCGAAGGACGTGGGGGCGATGTTCGTCCCGGTCAGCGGTGCCACGCAGAAGAGGAGCGGCGGAGGCGGTGGCACGGCCGGGACGCAGATCTGCTGGCCCGGGAAGATCCGGTTGGGATCGGTGATCTGCGGGTTGGCCCGGATGAGCGCGTCCAGGGACACCCCGAACCGCTGCGCGATCAAGAACATGGTGTCGCCCGGCTGCACGGTATAGATGAACCCTCCGGGGCACGGCGGCACCTGGGGGAAGGGCACGCAGATCTGCTGGCCCACCTGGATCACGTTGGGGT
>JBBIPI010000250.1:0-2029 GCA_037442985.1 Clostridiales bacterium | reverse complement strand
GGCCGACGACAACCCGCGCTCCAGGTTGTCCAGGACCGGGAGGAGACCGACGAGGAACCGCCCTACGGCGTTGTCCTCCCAGCGCGCCTGTTCCTGCATCATGCGGCGCCGGTAGTTGTCGAAGTCGGCCTTGAGGCGCTGGAGCTGGGCCAGGTATTCCTCGGCCCGCCGCTCCGCCTCGGCGGCGCGCTCCTCGGCCTGGGCCGCGCGCCGCTCCGCCTCGGCCAGAGCCGCCCGCGGGTCGAGGTCCCGCGCCTCCTCCTGCTGAACGGTCTCCGCCCCGGCCTGGTGAGCCGGGGCGGCCTGGTCGTGCTCCACCTGGCCTTCCCCCTCAACCGTCGAGCATCTCGGTGATGTGGCGGCTGACCTCCCTGATGAGGGACATGACCCGGCCGTACTCCATGCGCCGCGGCCCCAGGACGCCGATCCGGCCCAGGGGCCGGCCGCCGACCAGGTAGCCGGAGGACACCAGGCTGCAGTCCTCGAACGGGCGGGTGGGCCACTCCTCGCCGATGGCGACGGACACCCCCTCCTCCGGCGCCAGCGCCAGCAGCTCGGACAGCACCCGCTCCTCCTCGAGGGCGGCGAAGAGGCCCCGCGCCTTCTCGACGTCGCGGAACTCGGGCTGGCGCAGGAGGTTGGGCGCCCCGCCCACGCACACCTGGCTGCGCTGCTCGCGGTCCCGCCGCTGGTTGAAGGCCTCGGCCAGCCGCTCCGCCAGGTCGCCCAGGCCGAAGGCGCCGAGGGCCAGCCCCTCGGCCAGGGCCCTCTCGACCTCCTCCAGGGGGAGGCCGTGGAACTGCTCGTTCAGGGCGGCGGCGGCCCGCTGGAGGGCCTCCTCGCTCACCGGTCCCGCCTCGACCCCGGTGGTGTGCACCTGCCCGTCTTCCGCCACCAGCACCAGGAGGACGCGGTCGGGCGGGACGGGCAGGAAGTGGACCAGCCGGCAGCGGGCGCGGGACACGGCCGGTACGCTCAGGAGGACCAGGTACTGGGTGGCCTCGCCCAGGAAGCGGGCCGCGGCCTGCACCAGGGCGCCAACCTCCCCCCGGTACGGGTCGAGGACCTCGCGCAGCCGCCGCCGCTCCTCGGAGGCCAGCTCCTCCACCTGCGCAAGGTAGTCGACATAAAAACGATAGCCCTTGTCGGAAGGGATGCGCCCTGCCGACGCGTGAGGCTGCTCGAGATAGCCCTGCTCCTCCAGGTCGGCCAGCTCGTTCCGGATCGTCGCCGGGCTGATCCCCAGGTTGTACTTTCTAGCCAGCGTCACCGAGCCTACCGGCTCGGCCGTGGCCACGTAGTCGTCGACCACCGCCTGCAAGATCCTGCGCTTCCTCGTGTCCATGAAGACCACCGGCCAAGGCCGCCGTTAGCACTCGTCGGCGCCGAGTGCTAACCCAAGACCCAAGATAGCCGGCGCCGGAAGGGGTGTCAAGGCGAGGCACGCCAGGCAGCCTCGAGGGCGCGCGCGAGGGCCGCCGCCAGCTGGGCGCGCGCCTCCTCGCGCTCAAGCCACGCCCGCTCGGTCGGGTTGGTGAGGTAGCCCACCTCGACGGCGACGGTGGGCACCGGGCTGTTGTCGAAGTAATAATGGTCGGTCTCCACGTCGGCCAGGTGGGGCCGCCCCGGATCGGACCGTTCCAGCTCCTCGCGCAGGGCTCGCGCCAGCTGCCGGCTGGCCGGGCTGTCCTTCTTGTACAGGACCACCGTGCCGCGGGCGCCGGGGTTGTCGGCGGAGTTGACGTGGATGGCCACCAGCGCCCAGGCGCCGTACCGGGCGGCCACGTCCAGCCGCCGCTGCAGGTCCTCGCGGTAGCTGCGCAGGCTGAGCTCCACGTCCGCGCGGCGGGTGAGCACCACGGGGACGCCGCGCTCCTTGAGCAGCGCCTCCACCTTGAGGGCGATGTCCAGGTTCACGTCCTTCTCCCGGACACCGCCGTAGAAGGCGCCGCTGTCGATCCCGCCGTGGGCGGGGTCGAGGACGACGGGGCCGCGCGCGGGTTCCGGGGGGCCCGGCGGCTCGCCGCGC
>JBBIPI010000249.1:0-2032 GCA_037442985.1 Clostridiales bacterium | reverse complement strand
CCGGCTGGCGGGCGGGCCCGGCCGCTGCGGGCCGGAAGGGCCGGGCGGGAGGAGCGGAAGATGATCTTCTTCACCCAGAGGGCCGCGGCCAAGGAGCGCGAGGTGCTGGCCGCGCTGCCGCAGGGAGGAGCCGGGCTCGGCCGCTTCGCGCGGCAGATGATCCTGAACGGTTTCGGAGCCGAAGGCCAGCGACGCCTGCGAGCCGCCACCGCCGTGGTGGCCGGGGTGGGCGGGCTGGGCGGGGCGGCGGCCCTCTATCTGGCGGCGGCGGGGATCGGGCGGCTGGTGCTCTTCCATCCCGGTCCCCTGGAGCTGCCCGACCTGAACCGCCAGACCCTCATGCGCCCGGAGTGGCTGGGCCGGGAGCGGGCCGCTTGCGCGCGGGAGACGCTGCTGCGCCTGTATCCGGACGTCGAGGTGGTGGCCCTCGCGGAGGCGATCGGGCCGGAAAGTGCGCCGCCCTGGCTGGTACGGGCGCAGGTGGCGCTGGACTGCCGGCACAACTTCGGCGAGCGCTTCCTTCTGAACCGCCTGTGCCTGGAGGCCGGGGTGCCGCTGGTGGAGGCGGCGATGAACGCCGGCGAAGGGTACGTCACCGTCGTCCGGCCGGGCGTGACCCCCTGTCTGAACTGTCTCTTCGCCGAGGGGGATCCGGGCTGGGATCCCCTCGGCTTCCCCGTGCTGGGCGCCGTGGCCGGCACCCTGGGCTGCCTGGCGGCCCTGGAGGCGATCAAGGTGGTGACGGGCTGGGGCGAACCGCTGTACGGGCGGCTCCTGTCCCTGGACCTGGAGCGCGGGGAGGTCCGCGTCCTGCGGCTCCGGCGCGACCCCGGTTGCGCCGCGTGCGGCGGGGACGGCGGGGGTGGTCGCCGGGTGCGGCCAGCCGTGACCCCGCGCCGCGTCGGCGGGGGGCGCGGCCGGGCTTGACGGCCGGCGCGCGGGCTGGTAGGGTGTCCCAGGGGGTGAAGTCGCTGGGCGGGCGGCGCGCGCTGGTGGTGCAACACGTGGGGATCGAGGGGCCCGGGCGGCTGGAGGGCTGGCTGGCCGAGGGCGGCTGGGTCCTCGAGGTGCGCGACGTGGAGCGGGGCGACGGCCTCCCCGAGAGCCTGGGTGGCTACGACGCGCTCGTGGTGCTGGGCGGCTTCATGAGCGTCCACGACCGGGAGCAGTACCCGCACCTGGCGCGCACGGAGGACCTGCTGCGCCAGGCCGTGGCCCGGGACGTGCCGGTGCTGGGCCTGTGCCTCGGCGGACAGCTCCTCGCCTCCGCCCTGGGCGGGCGGGTGACGCGGAACCCGGTGCGGGAGATCGGGCCGGACCGGGTCACCCTGACGGCGGCGGGGCGCGCCGACCCGCTCTTCGCCGGTTGCCCGGCGGAGCTGCCGGTCTTCCAGTGGCACGGCGAGACCTTCGCGGAACTGCCGCCGGGGGCGGTCTGGCTGGCGTCCTCTCCCGCATGCCGGCATCAGGCCTTCCGGGTTGGCCGGCGGGCCTACGGCCTGCAGTTCCACTTCGAGGTGACCGAGGAGATGGTGGCCGATTGGGCCCGCCGCTACGAGGGCGAGTTGCGCCAGGCCCGGGGCTTGGCGCCGGAAGGACTGGTGGCCGAATTCCGGCGGCAGGCGGCGGCCATCGCCGCCGCGGGAGGGCGCCTGGCCCGCAACCTCCTGGCCCTCTGGGCCGAACCGCCGGCGGCTCCGCCCTGACGTTGACCGGCGGACGGGGCCCGACGCCGGCCACGGCGCCTTCGCCACCAGATTGTTCCTGTATCGCTGCGAGCCTCCTGCCAAGACTATGATGGCGAGATCGGGAAGGGAAGGAGGCTGCGGGTTGGCCAAGACGGTGATGGGCGTCTTCGAGCGGCGCGAACAGGCGGAGAAGGCCATCGGCGCGCTGAAGAACGCGGGGTTCACGGAGGCGGAGGTCTCTGTCGTCGGTCGGCGGGAGGACGGCGGCCAGGCCGGCGAGGGTCCGCAGTTGGGCCGCGGCACGGCCTGGGGCGCGGGCGTGGGCGCGGCTGCCGGGCTCCTGG
>JBBIPI010000248.1:0-2035 GCA_037442985.1 Clostridiales bacterium | reverse complement strand
AGCGGGGCCGGCATCGATCCGCTGGCCGAGTCCCTTCTCTTCGCGGCTTCCCGCGCCCAGTTGGTGGCCGAGGTCATCGAGCCGGCCCTGGCGGCCGGGCGGGTGGTCCTCTGCGACCGCTTCACCGATTCCACCCTGGCCTATCAGGGATACGGCCTGGGGATGGACCGCGAGCTGCTGCGCACCCTGAACGCCATCGCCACCCGGGGATTGGTCCCCGACCTGACGCTCCTCCTGGACCTGCCTCCCGAGGAGGCGGGGGGACGCACCCGCGGCCGGGGCGGGAGGGTGGACCGCATCGCCGCCCGGGACCTCGACTTCCACCGGCGCGTCCGCGAGGGTTTCCTCGCCCTGGCGGGCTCGGACCCCGCCAGGATCCTCGTCATCGACGCGCGGCAGGGGGCGGACGAGGTGGCGGCCCGGGTGCGGGAGAGCGTCCTCTCCCTCCTGTCCTCCCGGGGCATCCCCGCCGGGCGTCCGGGGGGACCGGCATGCTGACGGACGTCCTGGCGGGCCAGGAGCACGTCCGGCGGATGCTGGAACGGGGCCTCGGCACCGGCCGCCTCGGGCACGCCCTCCTCTTCAGCGGGCCCAGGGGGCTGGGGAAGGCGGAGGCCGCGGTGGCCCTGGCCCGGGCGAGTTGCTGTTCCGACCCGGAGCGCGGAGGGGCTCTCGGGGGTTGCGGTGCCTGTGTCCCCTGCCGGCAGGTGGCCGAGGGCGGCCATCCCGACGTGCGGTGGGTCGCCCCCTCCCCCGGCAGCATCCGCATCGAGCAGGTGCGCGAGGTGATCCGGGAGGCCTGCCTGCGCCCCTTCTCGGGGCGGGGTCGCGTTTTCATCTTCCGGGACGCCGACCGCCTGACGGAGGAGGCGGCCAACGCGCTCCTCAAGGTGCTGGAGGAGCCGCCGGAGGGCACGCGTTTCATCCTCCTGACGGCGGTGCCGGGGGCGGTGCTCCCGACGATCCGCTCCCGCTGCCAGGAGCTGGCCTTCCGCCCCCTGGCCCCGGAGGCGGTGGCCGCCCTGCTGGGGGAGCGCCAGGGGCTGGCCGGGGAGGAGGCGCTGCGGCTGGCGGCCCTCGCCGGGGGGAACCCGGGCCTGGCCCTGGAGCTGGCGCGTTCCCCGCGCCTCCGCGAGGCCCTGGAGCTGGCCGAGAGGACCGTGCGCCTGGCCGGCGCGCCCCTCGACCCCTTTCAACTCTTCGCCCTGGCCCAGGAGATGGAGGCATTTCAGGCCGCTTCCCGGACCGAGGACGGCGGTGTGGACCTGATCGACGTCCTCCTCTGGACCTTCCGCGACCTCCTGGTCGATGCCCTGTCGGGGGGGACGGGAAGGGGGCCGGCCTCCCTGCTGGCGTCGATCGATTGCCTGCGCCAGGCGCGGCGGCAGGTCGACGCCGGCGCCAACCGGCGCCTCGTCTTCGAGGTGCTCCTGGCCAAATTGCAAGCCGCGATGAACAATAGCTATAATCAATAGGTTGAATCAGGACCATCGATACGTCGCACTACCACGGTGTTGAATCCGATGAGCAAGGTCGTTGGCGTTCGTTTCAAACAGGCGGGGAAGGTGTACGATTTCCTGGCGGATGGCATGGACCTGGCGGTGGGCGAGCGGGTCCTGGTGGAGACGGCGCGGGGGACCGAACTGGGGGAGGTCGTCTCCGGGCCGCGGGAGCCTCGCGGCGAGCCCGCGGGGGGCGAGTGGAAGCGCGTGTTGCGGCGCGCGACGCCCGGGGACGAGGAGCGCGCGCGCGCCAACCAGGAGCGGGCGCGACGCGCCCTCGCTCTCTGCCGGGAGAAGGCTGCGGCCCACGGCGTCCCCATGCGGCCGGTGGAGGCGGAGTATTCCTTCGACGGCAGGAAGGTGACCATCTTCTTCACCGCCGAGGGCCGGGTGGACTTCCGCAACCTGGTGCGCGACCTGGCCGGCACCCTGCGGGCGCGGGTCGAGCTCCGCCAGATCGGGGTGCGGGACGCCGCCAAGATGCTGGGCGGGCTGGGTCCCTGCGGCCGCCCCCTCTGCTGCGCCAGCTTCCT
>JBBIPI010000247.1:0-2047 GCA_037442985.1 Clostridiales bacterium | reverse complement strand
AGCGCCGGCGTCGCCTCGCCGCGAGCAGTGGTCGCTTTGAATCGGAATCACTGGTCGCGATGAATCGGAATCACTGGACGAATTCGTCGGAATACGCAGTGTGGGAGGAGCGGTCGCGCCACTCCTGGCGCACCGATCTCGGCGCGTGGTCGCACTTGGTCGTCGCCCACCGTGCGTCCGGCGGGGAGGGCTGAGGAAACAAGGCCCGTGCTGACGAATGTTACTATGGGTATGGATGGGAGGTGGCCCATGTGGCCCGCAAGGCGTTCGCGATCCTGGTGTTGATCGCCCTGGCCCTGGCCGGCGTCCAGGCGCTGGCCCTGGCGCGGGCGCGGTCGGAGCTCGGGGAGGCCGCGTGGTTTGCGGCGAAGGCGGTGGCGTCCCGCGTGCGCGTCGAGCGCGCCTACGCCGTGGACCAGACCTGCGGCGATAAGCCGTCCCAGCCGGCGGTGCTGACGCTGGACCGCTTGCCGACGGCGAAGGAGATCGTCGCGCAGGTGGCGCCGGGGTGCCGGTACGCCGGGGCGCGCTTTGCGGGGCTGCGGTTCGTGCCCCCGCAGGGCGCCGAGCTCACGGCGCTCCAGGCGCTCGGCCTGCCCGGGGCGGATGTGGAGTCCGTGCGGGTGGAGCGGGACGAGGGCGCGGCGCGGGCCACGGTGACGGTGGCGGCGCGGCGCCGAGCGCTCCTGCTCACCGTCCGCGTGACCGGCAGGGCGGTCTTCACCCCTGACAAGGGTCCGGAGGCCCTGGCCAGGGAGTTCGTGGACTCCGGGGTGGCGCAGAGAGCCGCCGACCTGGCCCTGGGCGGGTCGGCGGTCGTGGAGGAGACCGTTACGACCGACTCCAGCGCGGCCAGCACCGCCAGCGCGGGGAGCGCGGCGCCTCCGCCAGGGTCCAAGGAGGCCAGGGCGGCGGAGATCGCGGCCTACTTCAAGGCTCTCCAAGCAGGCACTTGGAAGGGCAACGGACTTGCTTATGTTGTTGCTCTGTGCTCGGATCATGACGTTGCCGCAATGGTCATGCAACAGACCGGGTTCAAGACGCTGGAAGAGGACCTGTGCAACGGTCCGGGCGGAGGGATCAAGGGGCCGGATCTGAGCGGATTCACGGATGGTGCTGGACCCTCGAACTGGAGGGACAAGCCATGAAAATCATGAAACACTTCCTGATGTCACTTCTCCTGGCGGGGCTGTTAATCGGCCCCGCCGGTGTTTTCGGCCTGGAGATCGACATCCACCGCGACCTGGGCCTGGGGCCGGAGTGGTACATCGTCACTCGGCAGGTCACGGGGTTCCGCGTGGAGGAGCGTCCCGGGGGCAGGATCGTACTGGTGCCCACGTCGAAAGGCTGGCAGACCGGGGGGATGCGTATCCCCGTGGCGCGGGTGTTGAGAAGGGTTACGGAAGTCGGAAAACCGGTGACTTATGATGATGGCAAGCAATTCGATTACCCGACTGATCCAGCTTACATCCGCATGAAACTTGGCACCAGCAACATCTCCACCCTTAACACCCCGCCTGCGTGGCCGCACTCCAAGGGCCTTGACCGCCAGCCAAAGCTGACGAACGGCCCGGAGCGCCGGGGCAGCCTCACCGAGCCGGGTCTTGTGAATCTGGTCGAGCGCTTCCGGGCCGAGGGCCGGCAACTGGCCGACTGGCAGGTCCAGGAGTTGCGGAAGAGGGAGGGTGAGTGGCTGCCAGGCACGCAGTATGTGACGGTGATCGTACAACCTGACGACAATCCACACCAGACTCCCGATGGCCGCTGGGCGTTATCGTGGAAAGCCGCCGGCTGGGTCTACACCTTCGAGGTGGACGGGGAACTCGTGCTGCAGCAGCTCAAGCAGCCCCAGTGCCCGCCCGGGTCGCCGGGGACGTGGCCGAAGTGCGACACGCCGCCGCCTCCGCCGCCTCCGCCGCCTCAGTCCTGAGTTCGACAGCAGACCGGGCGGTTGGGCACCTAGTCAGGGCCATAAGTCCTGGGCCACAAGGCTTCTTGGGCGGGGAGGGCGGAAAAACGCCAAAATTGCATAGGCACACGCTAGTTG
>JBBIPI010000246.1:0-2080 GCA_037442985.1 Clostridiales bacterium | reverse complement strand
CTGGCGGGTGTGACCGTGGCTGCAGCGGCGGGCGGGGTACTCCGGCAGCGGGGTGCAGAGGCCGCGGGCCGGCAGGCGGCGGAGGCGGAGCGCTTCCTGCTCGCCTCGGCCAAGATCGGCACGAGCATCTGGCACATGTCCGACATCGTCAGCGACTACCTCCTCACCGGCGCGGCGGGGGCGGAGGAGGAGTTCGACCGGGAGGCGGCGCAGGCGGGCGAGCAGGTGGATGTCCTTGAGGCCTCCCTGGGCGTCCTCGGGAACGGCGGTGAAGCCGCCCGCCTGGAGCGCCTGCGACGGGGCGTGGACGAGTTCGTCGCCACCGGTCGGCAGGTGATGCGGACCCGGGCCGAGGGGGGTGACCCGCTGGCCCTGATGGAGACCCTGGACGCGGCCCGGGGCGCGGCCCTGGCGGAGGCCGACGCCTTCATGGCCTCCGCCCATAGCCGGCGGGATCTCCTGGCCGCGCGGGCAGCGCGCAGCTACCGGCAGGCGTTCCTGCTGGCCTGGGCGGTCTTCGGCCTCCTGGCGGCGCTGAACCTGGCCGGCGCCGCCGCCCTGGTGCGGCGGGTGCTGCGCGGCACCGCCCTGCTCACCCGCGAGGCGGAGGCCATGGCCCGGGGGGATCTGACGGTCGGTGCCGCCCTGGCGGTGCGGGGCCGGGACGAGATGGCGGCCCTGGCGCGGACGTTCAAGGAGATGGTGTACAACGTCCGCTCCATCGTGGTCCAGATCCACGACGCCGCCGGGCGGATGACCCGGGGCAGCCGGGAGGTGAGCGAGGCCTCGGCCCAGGCGGCCCGGGCCACCCAGGGGATCGCCGGCAGCATGGCTCGGTTGGCAGAGGGTGCCAAGGAGCAGTCGGCGCGCCTGGCCGAGGTGCGGGAGGCCATGGAACAGGTGCGCCGGGCCGCCGAGGAGGTGGCGCGGGGGGCGGAGCACCAGGCCCAGGGCATCGCCGGCATCTCGCGCACGGTGGCGGAGATGGCACGGGCCCTGGACGACGTGGCCAACTCTGCCCAGGAGGTGGCCCAGGTGGCGGCGGACGCCCTGGCCTCGGCCCGCTCCGGCGCCGACGCCGTGCGGGAGACCCTGGAGGGCATGGAGCGCATCCGCTCCGCCTCCCTGGCGGCGGCGGAGCGAGTGCGGGAGCTGGGCGGGCACTCGGCCCAGATCGGGGAGATCGTCCAGCTCATCAGCGACATCGCCGACCAGACCAACCTCCTGGCGTTGAACGCCGCCATCGAGGCCGCCCGCGCCGGGGAGCACGGCCGGGGTTTCGCCGTGGTGGCGGACGAGGTGCGCAAGCTGGCAGAACGGGCGGGGCGGGCGACCCAGGAGATCGCCGCCCTCCTGGGGAGCATCAAGGGGGGCGTGGATGCGGCCGTCGGCGCCATGGACGCCGGCAGCCGGGAGGTGGAGGAGGGGGCCCGCCGGGCGGGCGCCGCCGGCCGGGCCCTGGAGGCGATCCTCTCCGACATGGAGCGGACCAACGAGCGCGTGCAGGGGATCTCCGCCGCCGTCGAGGAGGTCACCGCCGGGACCGCCGAGGTGGTCCGATCGGTCAACAGCCTGGCCAGCGTGGCCGAGGAGAACACCGCCGCCGCCGCCCAGATGTCCGCGGCGGCCGAGCAGGTGGGCCGCGCGCTGGCGCAGGTGGCGGAGGTGGCCGAGGGGACGGCCAGGGTGGCGGGGGAGGTGACCGCCGCGGCCGCGTCGGTGAACGCGGCGGTGGAGCAGATCAACGCCTCAGCCGGCGCCACCCTGCAGATGGCCGAGAGCCTGGGCCGGCTGGTGGGCCGGTTCCACCTGGGCGACGCTTCCTTCATCCCCTGGGGCGAGGAGTTCAGCGTCGGCATCCCCGAGATCGACGCCCAACACCAGCGCCTCTTCGAGCTCATCAACGGCCTCTACGTCAGCATGAGGGACGGCCAGGGCCGGGACGTGGCCGGGAGGGTGCTGCACGAGCTGGTGGAGTACACCCGCACCCACTTCGCCTTCGAGGAGCGGCTCATGCGGGAGCACGGCTACCCCGAGTTCGAGGCCCACAAGGAGCTGCACGACCGCCTGGTGGCCCAGG
>JBBIPI010000245.1:0-2082 GCA_037442985.1 Clostridiales bacterium | reverse complement strand
GGCCCTACCACATTATGGAGTCTCACATGTAGTGAACTAGGACACCGCATTGACTTGCGAGGTGGCGCGGCCTAAAATGATTGCGCCGCTTGCGCTGAATAAAGCACGGCACGGTCGGGATGTGGCCCAGCTTGGTCAGGGCGCCTGGTTCGGGACCAGGAGGTCGCCAGTTCGAATCTGGCCATCCCGACCATTCTCTTTGGTTCGATGAAGGCTTTCCGGGTTTCGGAACCGCGTTTGCTACTCGAATCCCTCGCGGAGAGCAAATTCCAGGCTAACGGGCGAAGGCGGGGGCCGCGCCGCCTCCCGTCGGGTCCCGGGCGACACGAGCCCCGTGCTAGCAGGCCCGCTCCTGCGGGGGTTGGCGCGGGGTCGGCTCCGCTGGCCCGGCACCCGGCCGCTCCAGGAGCTGGCCCAGGTCGCGGAAGCGCACCTTCCACCCCGGGCTAGCGGCCCCCGGGGGTGCGCCGGGCGCGGGGGCGGCGCGCTTGAGCGTCAGGCGCAGCGCCTTGCGGTAACCGTCGTCGGGATTTGGCCGGGCGTACACCACCGCCTCCACCTCCACCAGGGCGCGGTCCGCCCGGTACGACACCGGGCGGGCGCCGAGGAACTCCAGGTGTTCCACCCTGGCGAACAGCTCGCCCATGAGGCGCGGGTCGAGGCGGTCGGTGGCGTGGCGCAGGGCGGCCCGGTCCTGCTGATGGACGGCGGTGAGGGCGAGGAGGGCCACCTCCGCGGGAGGGGCGGTGTCCAGGGCCTCGGCCAGGCGGCCCGACGCCTTGAGGATCATCAGCCGGTGGCCTGGGTCGGCGCGGCGGCTGCCGTGGGTGGTGCTCCCCGCGAAGTGGAGGCAGAAGTGGCCCGGGAAGTCGTTGTCCTGGACGGTCCCGTGACCGTGGGGCATCCCGTTCATGGAGGCGGCGATGCGCCGCCCGCCGACCTCCACCACGACGGCGCGCCGGAGCCAGCTCCACTCGCCCCCGTAGATGGCCTTCATGATCCGGGTGTCCTCGACGGTGGCCGGCTGGGCGTCGGCGTGGCGGTAGCCGCCGTAGCGGTCGGCGACGAACCGCAGGCCCGTCTCCAGGTCCCGCACCACCACCCGGGCGTCCCAGGGCCAGAGCCGGTCCACCTCCTGCCAGGGGACCGGCTCGCCGAAGAAGTCGCGCGCGAGCGCCGCCGTCTCCTCGGCCAGGAAGGCCTGCAGGGCCGGGTCGGCGAGGTAGGCCCCTGCCGATGGCAGGTAGGCGGTCAGGTCGCGGGCGGCAAGGAGTTCCAGCCGGCGCCCGCCGGCGTACTCGAGGGTGAGGCGCCAGTACGCGAAGTGGGTTGAGGGGCGCCCGGGGGTCCGGATCGCCCGGGCCAGGCCGCGCGCCAGGGTCCGGAGGCGGTCCGGGTCGGCGACCGTCCGCCGGCCCGGGAACTCCGGCCAGGCGAAGCCCACCTCGGCCCGCACCGGGCGGAGCAGGAGGCCGGGCAGAGACGGGAGGAGGTCGCCGAGGTCCGCCCGGAGCGCCACGGCCAGGAGCGACGCGCAGGCCAGCAGGATCCCCGCCGGCAGGACATGAGCCGCCGGCGCCCGCCCCGGCCTTCCCGTCACGGGGTCACCGCGAGGGGTCCGGGCGACGTGCGGCGGCGCTGACGAGGTTGGCGGCTGCCTCTCATCGCCGAACCGCCCCCGGCCATCCATATGCCGGGGAGGGGCGGTCGCAGTTGCCGGTCCTGGCCAGCGCGGCGGCCACAAGGAGTCCGGCCCGCCCCCGCAGAAACAAGGGGGCCGGGAGTGATGACCGTGCCCGACGCCCGGACCCTGGCGGAGATCAACGCCATCCTCGTGACGCTCAGCGGGGGATTGATCGTGGCAGGCATCCTGCTCATCCGGCGCGGCGACCGCCGGGGCCACGCCGGGAGCATGCTGGCGGCCACGGCGCTGCTGAGCGTGTTCCTGCTGCTCTACCTCTACCGCTTCAGCCTCTACGGGATCACGCCCTTCCCCGGTCCGCCCTGGGCGAGGTGGGTGTACTATCCGGTGCTGGCGTCGCACGTGCTCCTGGCGGCGGTGAGCACGCCCCTGGTCCTGGC
>JBBIPI010000244.1:0-2126 GCA_037442985.1 Clostridiales bacterium | reverse complement strand
CGGCGGGGGCAGGTCGACGCCGGGCAGGGCGCCGGCGCCCGCCCGGGAGACGCCCGGGACCACCTCGACGCGCGCGCCGCCGCCCAGCGCCTCCCGCAGGCGTTCCGCCAGCGCCCGGGCGCGGGCGGCCAGGTCGGCCGGGTCGGCGGTGAGCATGCGCAGGGTCGGGACCTCGCGCACCGCCACCCGCTCGTCCTCGTACAGCCTGAGCGTGGCCTCCAGGGCCGCCAGCACCAGCTTGTCCGCCCGCACGGCCCGCGCCAGGGGGTGGCGCCGGCAGCGTTCGATCAGCTCCCCTCTGCCGACGAGGATGCCGGCCTGCGGTCCCCCCAACACCTTGTCGCCGCTGAAGGCCACCAGGTCGGCGCCGGCGGCCACGGCGCCGCCGATCACTGGCTCCCCGGGGATCCCCCACCGCTCCAGGTCGACCAGGGCGCCGCTGCCGGCGTCGAACATCACCGGGATCCCGGCCTCCCGCCCGAGGGCCACCAGCGCCTCCAGGTCCACCTCCTCCGTGAAGCCGACGAGGCGGTAGTTGCTCCGGTGCACTTTGAGGAGCAGCGCCGTCTCCGGCCCCAGGGCGGCGCGGTAGTCGTCCAGGCGCGTCTTGTTGGTGGTCCCCACCTCCACCAGCCGCGCGCCACCCTGGGTCAGCACCTCCGGGATGCGGAAGGAGCCGCCGATCTCCACCAGCTCGCCCCGGGAGACGATCACCTCCCTGCCGGCGGCCAGGGCGCTGACCGCCAGGAGGACGGCGGCCGCGTTGTTGTTGACCACCAGGGCCGCCTCGGCGCCGGTCAGCCGGCGGAGCAGATCGGCCGCGTGGACCTGCCGCGAGCCCCGCCGGCCCGTCTCCAGGTCGATCTCCAGGTTGCAGAAGCCCGCGGCCACCCTGGCCAGGGCCTCCTGGGCCGATCGGCTCAGCACCGCCCGTCCCAGGTTGGTGTGCAGGACGACCCCGGTGGCGTTGACCACGGGCCGGAGGCTGGGCGCCACCCGGCTGGCCACCTCGGCCGCCAGGGCCGCCGCCCAGCCGTCGTCCCCGCGGGGCAGCCCGGAGGCGTCGCCTGCCAGGACCCGCCCCCTCACCCGCCCCAGGAGCCCTGCGGCCGCCGCCTTCACCACCTCGCGGCCGTGGCGCTCGCACAGCTCGGGGATGCCGGGGAGGTCCAGCAGCCGGTGCACGGGGGGAAGGGCGCGCAGGAGCCGGGCAGCGTCCTCGGGCACCGCCTGCGGCTCCCCCTCAGGCGCTCTTGCCGACCCTGGACCGCGCCGAGCGCAGCGCCGCGCGCAGGAACAGGAGGCTCACGGCGACGAAGAGGGGCGTCACCAGTTGGGTCATGGTGAGGAAGCCGAAACCCCAGTCGCGGTTGACCACGTCGACGAGGAAGTGGGGGTTGTCGCGGAAGGTCTCCTCGACCGCGCCCCGCAGGATGGAGTACCAGAGGAAGAAGGTCCAGAAGAAGTAGCCGGGCGGCGCGTCGGGGTGACGCCGCGCCAGCACGTTGTGGAGGACGAGGAGGCCGAGGCCGATGGCCGAGCCGTAGAGCTGGGCCGGGTGGCGCGGGAAGGGGAGCATCTCCGCCGGCAGGCCCAGCACCTCCCGGTTGAAGATGTTGCCGATGCGGACGAGCACGTAGCCCACGGCCAGCCCCGGCACGGCCAGGTCGGCCAGGCGCTGGAATTCGCCGGCCCTGAGGCGCCTGCGGCCGTACAGCCAGGCCGCCAGCAGGCCCCCGCCGAGGCCGCCGTGCCAGGAGAGCCCTCCGTGATCGATGCGCAGGACCTCCAGCGGCTGGGGGGAGTAGAAGCTCCAGTTGGTGAGGACGTAGATCAGGCGGGCGCCGACGATCCCGCCCAGGAGGGCCAGGAAGGCGACGTTGTACAGGAAGTCCTCCGCGAACCCTTTGCGGGTGCCGTGCTTGACGAAGTAGTGCAGGCCGATGGCCATGGAGACCGCCATCAGGAGACCGTACCAGCGGATGCCAAACCCGCCGATCTGAAAGACATAGGGATCGAGGTTCAGGTCCGTGGCGACCACCCTCTTCCGGCAGGCAGTCTAGCACGGGTGGCGCGCCCGAGCAAGGCGCGGCGCCCTCACGCTCGCGGGTGGGTGCGGGCGTACA
>JBBIPI010000243.1:0-2134 GCA_037442985.1 Clostridiales bacterium | reverse complement strand
CTTCCCCCGAGCCGGCCTCCGGGGAGCCGGAGGTGGTCGCCCCGCCGGCCGGTGGTGAGGACGCCGTTCCCGGCCCGTCTCCCGAAAGAGGGGGACGGGAGCGGTCGGACCCGACCGGTGGCCCTGCTGCGCTGAGCCAGCTCCCGCTGGCCACGGACGCGCTGTACCAGTTGCCGCCCTTGTCGCTCTTGAGCCGGCGCCCCGGCGGGGGCGAGGCCGGCCGGCGCCGGGACGCGGAGGGCAAGCGGCGCCTCCTGGAACAGACCTTCCGCAGCTTCGGCGTCGAGGCGCGCGTCATCGACGTCAAGCAGGGCCCCGCCGTGACCCGCTTCGAGGTCCAGCCCGGGCCGGGGGTGAAGGTGGCGCGCATCGTCAGCCTGGCCGACGACATCGCCCTCAACCTGGCGGCGCCAGGGGTGCGCATCGTGGCGCCCATCCCCGGGAAGGCGGCCCTGGGGATCGAGGTGCCCAACACCGAGGTGGCCACCGTCTACCTGCGCGACGTGCTGGAGACCCGCGAGTTCCAGCAGTCGCCCTCCCGCCTCACCGTGGCCATCGGCCAGGATATCGGCGGCCGCCCGGTGGTCTCCTCGCTGGAGCGGATGGTCCACCTGCTGGTGGCCGGCGCCACCGGCTCCGGCAAGTCCGTGTTCATCAACTCGCTGCTGGCCAGCCTCCTCTTCAAGGCCAGCCCGCGCGAGCTGCGGCTCCTCCTCATCGACCCCAAAGTCGTCGAGCTCTCCGCCTTCAACGGCATCCCCCACCTGCTCACGCCCGTGATCACCGACCCGCGGCGGGCGGCCGGGTCCCTCAAGTGGCTCCTCAAGGAGATGGAGCGCCGCTACGAGGCCTTCGCCGAGGCCGGGGTCCGGGACATTACCCGCTACAACGAGGAGGCGGTCACGGCCAGCCGCCAGCCGCTGCCCTTCATCGTGGTCGTCATCGACGAGCTGGCCGACCTGATGATGGTGGCGCCGGCCGAGGTGGAGGACGCCATCCAGCGGCTGGCCCAGATGGCGCGGGCGGCCGGCATCCACCTGGTGGTTGCCACCCAGCGCCCGTCCGTGGACGTGATCACCGGCGTCATCAAGGCGAACATCGCCTCCCGCATCGCCTTCGCCGTCTCCTCCCAGGCCGACTCCCGCACCATCCTGGACATGGGCGGGGCGGAGAAGCTCCTGGGCAAGGGGGACATGCTCTTCCACCCCATGGGCGCGCCCAAGCCGCTGCGCGTGCAGGGGGCCTACCTGCCGGAGGGGGACCTGGAGGAGTTGCTGGCCTTCGTCCGCCGCCAGGGCCAGCCCGCCTACCGGGAGGAGGTCCTGGCCGAGGTGCCCGAGGGCGGCGAGGGGCGGGAGACGGAGGACGACCTCTTCCCCGAGGCGGTGCGGGTGGTGCTGGAGACCGGCCAGGCGTCGGTGTCCATCCTGCAGCGGCGGCTGCGCGTCGGGTACAGCCGCGCCGGCCGGCTGATCGACATGATGGAGCAGCGCGGCATCGTCGGGCCCCACCAGGGCTCCAAGCCGCGGGAGATCCTCATCTCGGCGGCGGATTACCGGCGGCTGTTCGGCGGGGGCGGCTGAGGTGGGGGGCCGCTTCCTGGTCGGCATCCTGTTGGCGGCGACCCTGGCGCTCGCCGCCGGCTGCGGGAGGGCGGAGGACGGCCAGCCGCGCCTGCCCCTCTACGTCTTCGTGGCGGACGGCGCCCCGGACGCGTCCTGGGAGGCGCTCCTGCCCGAGCGCTACCGGGGCGAGGTCTCCTATCTCGTCCCCTCCTGGTACGTCATCCGCGCCGACGGGAGCCTGGAGGACGGGAGCGACCCGGGGCTGAAGGAGTTCGCCCGCGCGGCGGGGTTGCGCCTGCAGCCGTCCTTCTCCGTGGCCGACGGAGAGGGGGCTTTCCTCCTCAATCCAGCGGTCCGCAGCCGCGCCGTGGCCAACATCGCCGCCACCGTCCTCGCCGAGGGTTACGAGGGCGCCAACGTCCGCTGGGACCCGCCAGAGCCGGCCCACCGGGAGGCCTTCGCCTCCTTCGTCGCCGAACTGGCCGACCGGCTGCACGCGGGGGAGCGGCGGCTGACCCTGACCGTGCGTCCCGGCGATGACCTGTCCGGCGTGGCGCACCGGGCCGACG
>JBBIPI010000242.1:0-2138 GCA_037442985.1 Clostridiales bacterium | reverse complement strand
GGCAGAGGCCAGCACCACCGCCAGCAGGGGCAGGGACACCTGCCCCCGCTCCCCCGCGGTCCCTGCGAAAAGACCCACCGCCCTCTCCGTCACCCTCGTCCCTCCACCTGGTGTCACGGAACGTTCAGGATCCTCACCGCCGTGGTCTCCGTATGGTCCGTCGTGCCGTCGCCGTCCGCGTCCACCGCCAGGGTGATCTCCACCCGCCGGATGAGCGCCCGTGCCCCCGCGTCGGCCAGTTGCGCCGGGTCCAGGGGGGTGCCGCCGGCGGCGAAGTACCGGAAGTGCAGCCCGGTCACCGGGAAGGCGGAGTCGGTGAGAGGTAGCACCGCGCCGCCGCCCCGGTCCTCCCGTACCACCCCGCCGGGCGCCGGCTGTTCCAGGTAGAAGCGCCGGACCACCAGCTGGGGCGGGTTGCCAGCGCGGTACTGGACCGCCACGGAGTCCGCGGCCGCGGCGGGAAACGCCTCTTCCCCTGGCACCAACCCCAGACCGGCACGGGCGATCTCCCCCGCCAGGCGGCCCAGGGCCAGATACACGCTCTCCTGGGCGCGCCACTGCTGCTCCGCCCGCCGCTCGGTGCCCGCCAGCACCGCCAGGCTCCGCCCCGCGGCCAGCCCCAGCAGCCCCGCCACCGCCACGGCCACCACCAGCTCGAGGACGGTGACGCCGGCGCTCGGCTCACGGTTCCCTGACATACCCCGTCACCCGCACCGCCGGGTGCGTCTCCCCCGGCCGCAGCACCTCCACCACCACCCGCCGCACCCCGGCCGGCAAGGGGTTGCCGGTGCCGTCCCGCACGTCCACATAGTACCGGCCCGCCAGCGGCCAGGCGGGATCGCCTGCGGGCGTCCAGGAGCACGGGGACGACTGTCCGCAGGTGGCCGGGTCCAGGGCTGGATGGCTGAAAGGGAGGTCGCGCAACTCCTCCAGCTTCTGCTGCGCCGCCGCGGCGGCGGCCGCCACCTGCCCGGCGCGGCGGGCCACCTTCCCCGCCGTGAGCACTGCCCCGGCGAGGGAGAGGGCGGCTAGGGAGACCAGGAGCAGCGCCGCCAGCACCTCCAGCAGCGCCCAGCCGCCCTCTGACGGCGCCGTCTGCCGCTCCACCCGCCGCTCCCGCCCTCCGGTCCGAGCGCTGCGCATCACGGACAGTTGGCGTCATACTTAAAGTCGCCGCCCACCACCGCGCCGTTGGGGTCCAGCTCGAGGCATACTTTCATCCCGTTCGCCGCCCCGCTGCCCACAGCCTCGATGCCTAGGTTGGTCGTCCCCGCGGGCGTGTAGAGGCTATACGTGAACTTGCCGCCGGGATTGGTGAAGCCGATCTGCGGTCCCCACTGATTCACGTCGCCTGTCGACGGCCACGCACCCTTCTCAAGGTAGTACTGCCAGGCCAGGGAGCGGATCTCCGAGATCACGTTCTGCGCCTCGGCTTTGTGGCTGCGCTGCACTACGCCTTTGTATGTGGGCACGGCGGCGGCGGCCAGGATGGCGATGATGGCGATCACCACCGCCAGCTCGATGAGGGTGAAGCCCCGCTCGCCCCGCGCCCGTTGCCGGATCCCTGCTGCAGACCTCATTCCCGGACCCTCCCCTCGTTCGCCTTTCTCAGACGGGACCGGCCGGCGCCCGCGGCCCCAACACCGTTCACAGCCCCGCCTGCACGGTCGCGATCATGCGGAAGATGGGGAAGAAGACCGAGGCCGCCACGAAGGCCACCAGCCCGCCCACCGTCAGCACCAGCACCGGCTCCAGGGTGGAGCTCAGGCGCTTTATCCCCTCCTCCACCTCGCGCTCGTAGAACTCGGCCACCCGCCCCAGCATCTCCTCCAGCCGCCCCGACTGCTCCCCGGCGCGCACCGCCTGGACGACCACCAGGGGGAAGGCGCCCCCCATCTCCAGCGGCTCCGAGAGGGGCTGGCCGTGGGTGACCCCGGCGCGGGCGTCCCGCAGGGCGCGGGCGTACACGGCGTTCCCGGCCACGCCGGCGCACGCCTCCAGGGCGTCGGGCAGGGGGACGCCGCTGTCCACCAGGGTGGCCAAGGTACGCAGGGTGCGCGCCAGGATGGCCGCCGCCACCAGGCCCCCGGCCAGCGGCAGGCGCAGGAGCAGCCGGTCCAAGCGCGCGCGCCCCCGCG
>JBBIPI010000241.1:0-2144 GCA_037442985.1 Clostridiales bacterium | reverse complement strand
GTCTTCCTGGGCCTGGCGGGGATGATGGACCCGCCGCGGCCGGAGGCGCGGGAGGCGGTGGCCCGCTGCCGGCAGGCCGGCATGCGGGTGGTGATGGTGACGGGCGACCATGCCCTCACCGCCGCCGCCATCGCCCGCGAGCTGGACCTGGGCGACCGGGTCCTCACCGGGGAGGAGCTGGACCGCCTGAGCGACGCGGAGCTGGCGCGCGCCCTGGAGGACGGTGCGCAGGTCTTCGCCCGCGTCACCCCGCAGCACAAGCTGCGGCTGGTGCGATTGCTCCGGCGCCAGGGGCACGTGGTGGCCATGACGGGGGACGGCGTGAACGACGCCCCGGCGCTCAAGGAGGCCGACATCGGCGTGGCCATGGGGCGCACGGGCACGGAGGTGACCCGCGAGGCGGCCGACATGGTCCTGGCCGACGACAACTTCGCCACCATCGTCGCCGCCGTCGAGGAGGGGCGGGCGATCTACGAGAACATCCGCAAGTTCGTCCGCTACCTCCTCTCCTGCAATGCCGGCGAGGTCGTGGTCATGCTCGGGGCCGCCCTCCTCTCCTTCCCGCTGCCGCTCCTGCCCATCCACATCCTGCTGGTCAACCTGGTCACCGACGGCCTCCCCGCCATCGCCCTGGGGGTGGACCCGCCCGAGAAGGACCTGATGGCCCGGCCGCCGCGCGACCCCGCGGAGGGAGTCCTGGCGCGCGGCCTGGGCGCGCGCATCCTGGGCCGCGGGGCCATCATCGGCCTGGTGACCCTGATCTGGTTCGCCGCCGCCGTCATCGCGACCGGCAGCCTGGAGCGGGCGCGCACCCTGGCCATGGCGGTCCTCTCGGGCTGCCAGCTCCTGTTCGCCTTCGAGTGCCGCTCGGAGACCCGCCCCCTGCGCGCGGCGGGGCTGCTCGGGAACCGGGCCCTGGTCGCAGCCGTGGCCTCCTCCGTCGCCGTGCTGGCTGCTGTCGTCCACGTCCCGGCCCTGCAGGTGCTGTTCCACACGGTGCCCCTCGGCCCGGGGGAGTGGGCGGCCGTCGCCGCCGGCGCCCTGACCTCCTCGGCCCTGGGGGCCGCCCAGCGGCTGACGGCCGCGCGCAGCCGGGCCGGCAGGACTTCCTGAGGCCGGTGAGGAATCGGGAAGACCATGGACGCGATCCTCTGGCTGCAGTCCTTCTCCTCGCCGGCGCTGGACCGCTTCTTCGTGGCCGTGACCGCCCTCGGCAGCCGGGAGTTCTACATGATCCTCATCCCCGTCGTCTACTGGTGCGTGGACCGGCGGGTCGGGATCCGCCTGGGCCTGGCCTTCTTGACGTCGATCTACCTCAACTTCTTCCTGAAGGACCTGCTGCGGCTGCCGCGCCCCGCCGGTCCGGGCCTGCGCCTGCCCGCGCCGGGGGACGCCGCGGGCTACGGGTTCCCCAGCGGCCACGCCCAGGGGAACGCGACGGTCTGGGGCTACCTGGCGGCCTCCTTCCCGCGGCCCGCCCTCGTCGCCGCCGCGGCCGCCGTCGTGGCGCTGGTGGCGCTCTCGCGGCTGTACCTGGGCGTCCACTACCCGGCGGACGTGGCCGGCGGGATCGTCCTGGGCTTGGCCGTGGTGATCCTGTTCCGCCGGGGCGAGGCGTTGCTGGCGCGTCGGCGCTGGTCGCGCTCGGCGCTGGCCGCCGCCGCGCTGGCGGTGCCCCTCGCCGCCGTCGCCGCCTACCACACCCCCGACAGCTTCCGCATGGCCGGCATGGCCGTCGGTCTCTCCTGGGGACATCTCCTGCAGGAGGCGCGCCTCGCCTTCGGCGAGAGGGCGGCGCCGGGGCGGCAGGCGGCCAAGGTGCTCCTGGGCTTGGCGGGCCTGTACCTCCTGCGCGTCGCCACCGGACCGCTGGCGCCGGAGGGGCCGGCCCAGGTCGCCCGCTACGCCCTGCTCGGCTTCTGGATCGCCTACCTGGCGCCGCTCGCCTACGTCTCCCTGGGGCTGGCCGGCTCCGGCCGCCGGCGGCGGGGGGCGCGCTGACGTGAGGCGGCTGCTCGCCTGGCTGCTGCTGGCCGCGCTGGCCGCCGCCGGCTGGTGGTGGGGGGCGCGCCGACCGGCCCCGGTCCCGCCGGCGCCGTACGCCGCCCGGCAGGACGGCGCCGCCGGCGGGGGCACCCGGCCCG
>JBBIPI010000240.1:0-2148 GCA_037442985.1 Clostridiales bacterium | reverse complement strand
CACCGGTGGTAGGTTGTCGGCGAAGGCCTCCGCGGGATCGCGGAGGAGCGTCCCGCCACCCGCCTGGGCCAGCCGCTCGAGGAACGGGCGGTCGGCGCCCGTCTCCCGGTACTCGGGGGAGTAGGGGACGACCAGCCCGGTCTCCGCCCGCGCGCCGCCGGCCTGGACGGAGATCAGGTAGACCCCCGGCTCGGCGGCAGGGAAGACGCCCTCGTGCTCCCCGGGGGCCACGAGGTGCAGCGCCACCTCCCGCCGGTCGCCGCCGGGACCGATCACCACCGCACGGGGCGACGCTCCAGCCCCTGCCGGCGCGGCCGCCGCAGCGTCCCCCGGGGATGTCTCCACCATGAGGCGCCCCTCCCCGTTCCGCTCCTCCGCCCGGACCCGCAGGCCGCCGTCGCCCTCCGTCGCCAGCAGCCACGCCAGGACGTCGCCCCAAAGGCGCGGGAAGGACTGCCCGGCCAGCCAGGAGCCGGACCAGCGGCCGCGCGCGTCGCTGGTCCAGGCCACCGCCCGGCCGAGGCCGTACTGCCAGGCCGCCAGCACCGGGTCCCCGTCCGGCGAAGCCAGCACCACCTCGGCCCGCTCCTTCGGGGTGGTGGCCACGTACCCGTCTAGGGGCGGCACCCCCTGCAGCCCCCTGGCCAGGGGACCGGACGACACGGCGGCGGGGAGAAAGGTCTTGTTGACGATGTAGGTCCGGGCGGCCAGCATTGTCTCCTTGAGGAAGATCTCCGGGATGGCGGCGGCGTCGTCGGTGTGGTAGAACCGGCCCTTGCCCAATTCGGCCAGGGTCTCCATGAGGCCTGCGGGGCCCAGGTGGCACTGCCCCTGGCAGGTGCTCACCTCCACCGAGGAGAGGGTGATGCCCGCCCCCCGCATCTCCTCGGTCAGCGTGGCGAAGTCGCCCGCGTTGGAGAAGCCGTCCGAGAGGAGGAGGATGTGCTTGAGATCGGTGCCGACGTCCCGGAGCGCCCGGTACGCCTCCTCCAGGGCCGGATATATGCTGGTACCCCCGTCGGGGTAGATGCTGCCGATGGCCTCGCCGACGGCCTTGTCGTCCCCGGCCGGCTGGAGGGGCAACACCCAGCGCGCCACCTTGTCGAAGGCCAGGACGCCCACCAGATCGCGCGGCGTGAGGGCGCGGGCCGCCCGCGCCGCCGCCTCCTTGGCGATGGACATCTTGTCGGCGCCCCGCGCCAGCACCGCCATGCTCCCCGATTTGTCCAGCACCAGCACCAGGGCGACGGTGGGCTGGCGGGCGCGGCCCCGCAGGTCCATGTAGACGGGCAGGGCGCGTTCCACCGGGGTGTCGAAGTAGCCGCCCGGTCCGAAGGACCGCTCCCCGCCGACCATCACCAGCCCGTGCCCGAGATCGCGGACGAAGGTCTCCAGTTGCTCCATGGCCCGCTCGCCCAGGGCCCTGGCGGGGACGTTCACCAGGAAGACGGCCTGGTAGCGGCTCCACCCGGCCAGGTCCGCGGGGACGCCCGCCGGGCCGACGACCGTCACGCCCGCGCCGGCGGCGGCCAGCGCCCGCCGCAACCCCTCGCCCTCGCCGGGGGCGCCCTCGACGACCAGCACCTCGGGCGGGCCCAGGACCCGCTGGAGGGCGGCGGCGCCGTTGTTCTCCGGGAAGGTGTCCTCTCCGGCCTGCAGCTCGGCGCGGTAGACGTGGAGGCCGGGGCTGCCCGCCTCCACGGTGAGCACCGTGCGCACCTCCCCGGGCTCCAGGCGGACGGGGACGCGCGCGATCAGTCGGTCGTCGCGGAAGAGGAGGATCTCGCCCGGCTGAGACACGGTGCTGTGCACGGAGACGGAGACGGTAGCCCGCTCCCCCTCGTACGCCGTCCCGGAGAGGCGCAGGTCGGCGAGGCGCGCCTCGGGGCCGCCGCCGGGGTCGAGGGGCACCACGTCCACCCGCACCCCCTCGCCGGCGAGGCGGCGCGCCTCATCGAGGGCGGCCCCCCGCGTCTCCCGACCGTCGCTCAGGACCACCACCCGCTTGCGCAGGTCGGTGGGCAGAAGGGCGCGGGCCAGACGCAGGCCGGCGCCCAGGTCGGAGGCGTGGCGCCCGGGCGCGGTCTCGGGACGCTGGAAGGCCGGGCGGGGGCCGACCGGCTCCTCCACCCGCGCCGTCTCGCCGAA
>JBBIPI010000239.1:0-2194 GCA_037442985.1 Clostridiales bacterium | reverse complement strand
ATCCCCGCTCCCTCCAACAGGCGGGAGTACCGGTAGCCGAAGGCCAGCTGCTCCGGGAACAACCGGTACCTCTCCCCCCCGGCTCCCACGGTGTCCACCCATACCGTCACTTCCCCGATGGTCTGCCCGCCGGCTCCGGCGTTCATGCAGAGGGCGCCGCCCACGGAACCCGGGATGCCCCCCAGGTCCTCCAGGCCGCCGAGCCCCCTCTCCACGGCGGCGCGCACCAGTCCGGGAAGGGGATAGCCGGCCCCCACCTCCACGCGGCAGCCCGCGAAGCGCAGCCACGTGGTGGCGGCCACCGGATTGAGAACCATCCCCCGCACGCCCTCGTCGGGCACCAGCACGTTGGAGCCCCTGCCCAGGACCGTGACGGCCATGCCCAGGAGGCGGGCGGCCCGCACGGCGGCCGCCACGTCCTCCTCCCCGGCGGGCAGCACGTAGACGTCGGCCGGTCCGCCGATGCGCAGGGTGGTGTGGCCGGCCAGGGGCTCCCCCGGCCTGATCTCGCCCCGCACCATGCTACGTAGGACGTTCAGGGGCGGTTCCAAGACGCCCTGTCCCCCCCTCCCGCCAGCGCCAGCACGGCCCTAGCCAAGTCGCGGGCCGCCCGGGGGTTGCCCAGGGCCTTGCTGGCCGCCGCCATGGCCGCGCGGCGGCTGGTGTCGCCGGCCAGGGCCACGACCACGGCGGCCAGGCGCCTCCCCGTCAGCTCCCTTTCGGGTACGATCTCCGCCGCGCCGGCGGCGCCCAGCACGGCGGCGTTGGCTTCCTGGTGCCCGTGGGTGACATGGGGAGACGGGATGAGGACGGCCGGCAGCCCCCTGGCCATCACCTCGGCCAGGGTGATGGCCCCGGCCCTGCACACCACCAGGTCGGCGGCGGCGAGGGCGCGATCCATGTCAAAGAGATACGGGACGAAGGTGGAGTTTGCGCGGGCCGTCCGCGCCTCCGGGGGATCGTCGCACCGCGCTCCCAGGATCCCGGCCCGCCCCAGCTCGGCCACCGCGTCCTCCCAGTGGGCCTGGCCCGTGGCCGCCAGGAGCCGCAGCGCCGGCTCTCCCTCCAGGATTGCGGCGGCCGTCACCAGTGCCCGGTTGACCGTCGCCGAGCCGCGGCTACCCATGAAAGCCAGCACCAGCACCTCCCGGGCGGAGAGGCCGAGGGCCGATCTGGCCTCCTCCCGGGAGGTCCCCAGGACCGAGGCGCGCACCGGGTTGCCCGTCACCATGACGGGCGTGTTGGGGGGAAACCGGCGCCGCGCCGCCTCGTAGCCCAGGGCCACCAGGGCCGCCCGGCGGGCCAGGACCCGGTTGGCCAGGCCCGGCACGGCGTTCTGCTCCTGGAGGACGAGGGGGACCCGCGACAGGATGGCCGCCAGGCCCACCGGCACGGAGGCGTAACCCCCCGTCCCCACCACCACGTCCGGTCGAAACCGCCGCAGCACGCCCAGGGCCTGCCGCGTACCCGCAGCCAGGAGCAGCAGGGCGCGAGCGGCCCGGGCCGCCCCCTTGCCGACGACGCCGGCCGCCCGCACGCCGGCGAAGGCCACGCCCGCCCGCGGCACCAGGCGCTCCTCCATGCCCCCCGCCGCCCCGACGAAAAGGAGCTCCCCGGCAGGATCGAGCTCCCGCAGGGACTCGGCCACGGCCAGCGCCGGGTAGATGTGACCCCCCGTTCCCCCGCCCGTCAGGAGGACGCGTGCCACCGGCTTCCCTCCCGCCTACCGCCGGGCGTGGCGGGAGACGTTGAGGAGCATCCCCACCCCGGAGAGAGAGAAGACCAGGCTCGAGCCGCCGAAGCTGACGAAGGGCAGGGTGATGCCGGTGATGGGGAGGCTGTCGGTGACGACGCCGATGTTGACGACGGCCTGGAGGACCACCATGGTGGTGACGCCCACGGCCAGGAGGCTCCCCATCCGGTCCGGCGCCCGCAGGGCCACCCGGTAGCCTCGCCACGCGAAGAGGGCGAAGAGGACCACCAGCACCGCCGCGCCGATGAAGCCCAGCTCCTCCCCCAGGATGGCGTAGATGAAGTCGGTGTGCCGTTCGGGCAGATAGAAGTACTTCTGCCGGCTCTGGGTGAAGCCGACGCCGAAGAGGCCGCCCGACCCGAGGGCGTAGAGGGCCTGGATGATGTGGTAGCCGGACCCCAGCGGATCCTGCCAGGGGTCGAGGAAGGCCAGGAAGCGGCG
>JBBIPI010000238.1:0-2203 GCA_037442985.1 Clostridiales bacterium | reverse complement strand
TGGGCTCTGTGCGGCCAATTCGGCGAAGCCGAGGACCGACGTGAGGGGGTTGTTTAACTCGTGGGCGACGCCGCTGACGATCTCGCCGATGGTCGCGAGCCGCGAGGCCCGCTCCATCTCCTCGCGGATCTGCCGGATCCGGCCGGCGTCCAGGGAATCGTGGGCCAGGGCGCGCTCCTCCAACAGGCCGCGCAACCGTTCCCGGTCCAGCCGCTCCGCCACCACCCGGGTGAGCCGCGCCCGCACGTCGGGACGGTCGCCGTAGCGGATGGCCTCGATCATCAGCTTCCGCAGCTCCGCCCCGTCGATGGCCTTGCCCAGCACGTCGAAGACACCGCCGCCCAGGGCCTCCCGCTCGGCCTCCAGCTTGCGGAGCAGGGTGAGGTAGACCTCGCCCTCGCGCGTCCTGTCCGCCACCAGGTTCCACAGGTGGCACACCTCGGTCTGGCCGATGCGGTGGATGCGGCCGAAGCGCTGCTCCAGCCGGTTCGGGTTCCAGGGCAGGTCGTAGTTGACCATGAGGTGCGCCCGCTGCAGGTTGATGCCCTCGCCCGCGGCGTCGGTGGCCACCAGGATCTGCACCTCCGGATCCTGGGTGAAGGACTCCTGCACCTTGCGCCTCTCCTCCCGGCCCATGGCGCCGTCGATGGTGACCACGGCCTCCGGCCGCCCCAGCAGGGAGCCGATCTTCCGGGCCAGGTAGCGCAGGGTGTCCCGGTGCTCGGTGAAGACGACCAGCTTCCGGCGCAGGCCGTGGGCATCCGACATCACCCGCCGGTCCTGCAGGAGGCGGGAGAGCTCGTCCCACTTGCGGTCCGTGCCGCTCTGCCGCACCCTGAGCGCGAGGGTCTCCAGTTCCTTGAGGATCTCGATCTCCGCCCGCAGTTCGGTGATGGTCTGGGCCGCCGTCGCCTGGTCGACGACCTCCTCCTCCAGCGCCTCCAGCTCGCCGCTGGGCGCGTCCTCGAGGTTCTCCCAGTCCTCCTCGCCGGCCAGGGCCGGGGACGGGATCTCCTCGATGCGCACCTCCCCGCCCCGCTTGAGCGCCTCCTCCTCGCGCAGCCGCTTCTCCAGCCGTTCGCGCCGCCGCTTGAGCGATTGGTAGATGGCCTCCGGCGAGGAGGCCAGCCGCCGCTGCAGGATGGTGAGGGCGAAGCCCACCGTGCCCTTCCGCCCCTCGTTCTGGAGGGCGTCCGCCCGGTTGAACTCTTCGCGGACGTAATCGGTGACCGCCTTGTACAGCGCCGCCTCCCCGTCGGACAGCTCGTAGGTGACGGTGTAGGCCCGCCGCTCCGGGAAGAGGGGCGTGCCGTCGAACTTGACCAGGTCCTCCTTGACCATCCGGCGCATCAGGTCGGAGACATCGGTGACGTGGACGCCGTCCCGGAACCGCCCCTCGAAGCGGTCGCCGTCCAGGAGGGCCATGAAGAGCTGGAAGTCCTCCTCCTTGCCGTTGTGGGGGGTGGCCGTCATGAGCAGGAAGTGCCGCGTGAGGCCGGAGAGGAGCTTGCCGAGCTTGTACCGCTTGGTCTCCTTGACCTCGCCCCCGAAGAAGGAGGCGGACAGCTTGTGGGCCTCGTCGCAGATGACCAGGTCCCAGTCGGTCTGGGCGAGCCTGGCCTGCAGCGGCTCGTCGCGGGAGAGCTTGTCCAGACGGGCGATCACGAGCGGCATCTCCGCCAGGGCGTTGCCCGTCCGCGCCGCCTCGATGCGGTCGTTGGTCAGGATCTCGAAGGGCAGGGCGAACCGTCGGTACAGTTCGTCCTGCCACTGGTCCGCCAGGTTGCCCGGGCAGACGACCAAACAGCGGTGGACGTCCCCCCGGATGAGCAGCTCCTTGATCAGGAGGCCGGCCATGATCGTCTTGCCGGCCCCGGGGTCGTCGGCCAGGAGGAAGCGCAGCGGCTGGCGGGTGAGCATCTCGCCGTAGACCGCCGTGATCTGGTGCGGCAGGGGCTCGACCATGGACGTGTGGACCGCCAGGAGCGGGTCGAAGAGGTGGGCCAGGCGGATGCGCAGGGCCTCGCTCACCAGCCGCAGCATGGCGCCGTCCGCCTCCAGGCTCCACGAGCGGCCGGGGGTCACGATCTCCAGCGCCGGTTCCCGGTCTCGGAAGACGAGCTCGTTGCCCACGCGGCCACCCGAGTCCTTGTAGGTCAGTTCCACGACCGCCGAGCCGTGCCACTTCACGTCCACGACCGTG
>JBBIPI010000237.1:0-2214 GCA_037442985.1 Clostridiales bacterium | reverse complement strand
AGTCACCTCCTGGATCGTCTCGGCCGGATGGGCTTCGGCCCACGCCAGGAGGGCCGACCAGTCGGCCTCTCCGGCGCTTGCCACCACCGCGTAGTAGGGTTCCTCGCCCTGCTGGCCGGTGTCCACCAGCACCTCGGTGCCGGAGGGGTCCAGCCGTTCCTCCAGGGGTCTGGGGTTGCCCGCGGCGAGGGCCCCGTAGAGGGTCATGGCCAGGTCCTGGGCACGGCGCAGCGCGCCCACGTCCTCGCCCCCGTCCGGTGCCAGCGCCGCTTCCGGGGCCGTGGCCGGCAGGTCGCCCGTCGGGGGTGCCGCCGGGCGGGCGCAACCGTCCGCCAGCATGCCGAGGGCCAGGAGGATGGCCGTCAACCCGGTCCTGGCCTTTTTGCCGTCCATTGGAGAGGCCCCACCGTCCCCGACGATTCATTAATTGGGGGTGCCGACCGTTTTATGATAAGGCCGGCGCTGGCAGCGGAACAGATCCTCCTGCAGGTCCTGGCCGTGCTGGCCGGTGGCCTGCGCCCCTCCGTCCCGGCCGAGGAGGCGTCTTCCGAGGGGCCGGCCGACGGCCGCGACGTGCTTCCCGCCGCCCCCCGGGCCCTGCCGGCGGAGGGGAGGCCACAGGGGGCCAGGGAGCCTGCTCCGGCGCGGGAAGAAGCGGGCGACAGGCCCTCGGCGGCTTCCGTCCCGAGGGGTCCGGAGGACCTGCCTCAGGTCCTGGTCCGGGAGTGGCCCGGGCTGCGCCTCGTGGTAGAGAGGTCGCCCCGCCGCCGTCGCCGCGCCGCCGCGCAGGCGGGCGACGAATGGGTCCGGGTTTCGCTCCGGGCCGTCCTGCCGAACCTGGGGGAGACGCAAGCCGCCCTGACCCTGGGTCGGCGGCGCCTGGACGTGACCATCACCGCGCTCCCTGTCGCCCTGGCGGCGCTGGAAGAGGGCCGGGGCTACCTGGTGGCGCGGCTGGAGGCCTTGGGCTTCCCTGCCCCGACGGTGACCTTCCGGCGGTACCAGCCCCGGTCGCCCGGGTCGCCGCGGGTCGCCGGGCTGGACGTGCGCGTCTAGGGGGGCGAGGGCGTGGCGAAGGAAGGGGAGAGACTGGCAGCCGCCCTGCGCTACGAGCCCGGCGAGCAGGAGGCGCCGACGGTGGTGGCGGCGGGGCGGGGCTGGCTGGCGGAGCGCATCGTCGCCAGGGCCAGGGAGTGCGGGATACCCGAGTATCGGGACGAGGAGCTGGCGGCGGCTCTGGTGCGGCTGGCGGTGGGCAGCGAGATACCTCCCGAGCTCTACGCCGCCGTGGCGGAGGTCATCGCCTTCGTCTACGCCGCGGACGCCCGGGCAGGCCGCCGTCGGCGCACCTTTCCTTGACACCCCAGTGGGGCCAAAATACAATCGTTCGGGTAGAGGCGGGTGATCGGTCGTGCCAATCTACGAGTTCGAATGCCGCAAGTGTGGTCATCGCTTCACGCGCCGTACCTCCTGGTCCGAAAAGGCGTCAACCAGGTGCCCCGAGTGCGGGAGCGACCAGCTCAAGGAGATCTTCGGCCTGAACGTCGTTTCCACCGGCGGAGCCGGCGGCACCGGAGCCGCCTGCGGCGGCTTCGGCTGAGCGATCTGAAACGTGCGGAGGCGGTGCGCCTCCGGGGCTTTCGGAAACCATACGCCAAGAGAGGGGGCCTGTCTGGGTGGCAGGGAGCAACGTGATCGAGGTCACCGACGAGACGTTCGAGGAAGAGGTGCTCAAGTCCCCGTTGCCCGTCCTCGTGGACTTCTGGGCTGCCTGGTGCGGTCCCTGCCGCATGGTGGCACCCGTCGTGGAAGCGGTGGCGGCCGACTACGCCGACCGGCTCAAGGTGGCCAAGCTGAACGTGGACGAGAACCGTCACACCGCCGCGTCCTACGGGATCATGAGCATCCCGACCCTCCTGATCTTCAAGGACGGTCAGGTGCGCAGCCGCCTGGTGGGTTACCGCCCCAAGGGCGAGCTGGTGAAGGCGATCGAGGCCGTCATCTGAACCGTGGACCGTGGAGGCGCGGGGCGCAGGCCGTCAGCCTGCGCCCCGGTTTTTTCCCGCCAGGGAAGGAGTGCGCCCGTCGGCGCAAAAGATAATGGAAAACCGTTGACAGCGACCAGGAAACGATGGGGGTGGCGAGCGTGCGCGTTGCCGTGGAGGAACGACCGCCCGTCAGCGTGGAGGCGGACGCCGTCGTCGCAGGGGTCTA
>JBBIPI010000236.1:0-2240 GCA_037442985.1 Clostridiales bacterium | reverse complement strand
AGCCACTCTCCTGCGCTTAGCCGCGGGCATCGCCACCAGCGTCCCCCCTCGCCGCGCCGCCGTCGCCGCCGGCGCCCTTTTGCTCGCCCCCGCACCCGCGTCGCACGGCCGGCGCCCTCCCGCCCCGGGGCGTCCGCCGCACGGCCGGGCCGCGTCTGCGCTCAGGGTGGAAAATACCGCAATGGCAACCAACCTGGCAAGGCCGGCGCTCACACGGCAATGCCAGCTCCATCCACCGTTGGCGTTACCCGAAATGCCGCCCCGGCGCACGGAACACCCCGCACCGCGCCCTTGCGGCACCCCCGATGCAGGCTGCGTGCGCATCCGGCCGCGTCGGCTGCGCGCGCTTGCAGCGCGTCGTCGCCGAGGCTAGCCTTTCTCGTTGGAGGCGATCCAGCGTGGCGAGATCGAAGGCGGGTCTCGTGCTCCTTTTGGCGGCGGCCCTGTGGCTGGGGAGCGTCACGGACGACCTCATCGGCTTGGTGCGCCGCGAAACCGGCTTGGGGGCCGCGCCCGGCGCCGCCGTCGGCGGTCCGGCCACGGGCGGCGGAAAGGGCGCGAGGGAGGCGAACGGGTCCACGGACACCGTGGCGCCAGCCGGACGGACCGGCACCGCGCCGACCGTCTCCGCGGCGGCGCTTCCCCCCATCGCCGACGTGGTGGAGCGGGTGGGACCGGCGGTGGTGCGGATAGACGTGGAGGAGGCCACGGCCGGCAGCGGCCAGCTCTTCGACTTCTTCGGCAACCCGCTCCTCCCTCTCCCGGAGGTGAGGCGGGGCACCGGGTCCGGGTTCTTCATCAGCAAGGACGGGCTCATCCTCACCAACAACCACGTGGTGAGCGGCGCCGACCGCATCTACGTGACGGTCCAGGGCCGCGAGCAGCCCCTCGCCGCCACGGTGGTGGGCACCGACCCCGCCCTTGACCTGGCCGTCCTCCGCGTGCGGGGCAGCGGCTTCCCCGTGGTGGCCCTGGGCGACTCCGACCGCATCCGGCCGGGCGACTGGGTCATCGCCGTGGGGAACCCCTACGGTCTCGATCACACGGTGACGGTGGGCGTGGTGAGCGCCACGGGGCGGCCCCTCCAGATCGGCGACAAGAGCTTCGAGTCCCTCATCCAGACGGACGCCGCCATCAACCCCGGCAACTCGGGCGGCCCCCTTCTCAACCTGGCCGGCCAGGTCATAGGCATCAACACGGCCGTCAACGCCGAGGCCCAGGGCATCGGCTTCGCCATCCCCGTCAACACGGCCCGCTCCGTGCTGGACGACCTCATCAAGAAGGGGCGGGTGGTACGGCCGTGGCTCGGCGTCTTCCTGCAGGAGGTGGACGAGACCATGGCGGCTCAGCTCGGCCTCCCCGACAGCCGCGGGGCCATCGTGGCGGGCGTGGTGCCGGGCGGGCCGGCCGACCGGGCCGGGGTGGCTCCCGGCGACGTGATCAGGCAGTTCGACGGCCGGGCCGTGGCCCGTCCCGACGACGTGACGCGGGCCCTCAACGCGTCCCGGGTGGGCCAGGCGGTGCGGCTCAAGGTCTGGCGGCGCGGGCGCCTGCTGGACGCCACCGTGACCCTGGGCGAGCGGCCGCGGGAACGCTGACGGCCGTGCGGATCTACGTCTCGGCCGACATGGAGGGCGTGGCGGGCATCGTCCACTGGGAGCAGGTGGACGCCTCCTCCCAGGAGTACGCCTGGGCCCGCCGCCTCATGGCGGCCGAGGTCAACGCCCTGGTGGCCGGGGCCTTCGCGGCGGGCGCCACGGAGGTCGTCGTCAACGACAGCCACTGGCACATGCGCAACCTCCTCCCCCTGGAGCTGGACGAGCGGGTCCGCCTCATCACCGGCACGTGGAAGCCCCTCTCCATGCTGGAGGGGCTCCAGGACGGCCCCTTCGCCGCGGCCTTCTTCGCCGGCTACCACGGCGCCGCGGGGGAGGAGGGAGTCCTGGCCCACACCTACTCCAGCAAGACCATCCACCGCGTCACCCTCGACGGCCTGCCGGCCGGGGAGACCACCATCAACGCCGCCCTGGCGGGGGCCCTGGGGGTGCCCGTGGCGCTGGTGAGCGGCGACGAGGCGGTGACCGCGGAGGCCCGCGCCGTCCTGGGGCCGGATGCTGTCCGAGGCGCAGACGCTGATGTATCTCGCCCCGCAGCTCGCCATCTTTCCGGGCCTGTGCATCGTCGCCGCCGTCATGGGTTTCGGCATGCTCGGCGACGGGCTGCGCGATGTGACCGACCCG
>JBBIPI010000235.1:0-2296 GCA_037442985.1 Clostridiales bacterium | reverse complement strand
CAAAGCGGTATCCCACCCCGAAGACGGTCCTGATGTATGTGGGATGGGCCGGGTCGTCCTCGATCTTGCGCCGCAGGTTCTTGACGTGCGTGTCCACGGTGCGCTCGTACCCCTCGTAGGTATCCCCCTGGAGATGCTCCAGGAGCTGGGCGCGGGTGAACACGCGGCGCGGGTGACTGGCCAGGCAGGCCAGGAGGCGGAACTCGCTGGGGGTGAGGGGCACGGTCCGGCCGCGCAGGGTGACCTGGTGCGCCGCCAGGTCGATGGTGAGGTCGCCGTAGGTGAGCACCTCGCCCCCGGCCGCGGGGGACGGCTCGCGCCGGGGCGTGCGGCGGAGGACGGCCTCCACCCGAGCCACCAGCTCGCGCGGGCTGAAGGGCTTGGTGACGTAGTCGTCGGCGCCGATCCTCAGCCCGATCACGCGGTCTGGCTCCTCGGTGCGCGCCGTGAGCATGATGACGGGCGTCTGGTGGGCGGCGCGGATGGCCCGGAGGACGTCTAGCCCCGAGAGCCCCGGGAGCATCCAGTCCAGGATGACCAGGTCGGGTCGCTCGCGCCGGCAGGCCTCGAGCCCCTCCGGCCCCGTGCGGGCCGTGAGCACCTGATAGCCTTCCCGTTCCAGGTAGGCCCGCACCGTCCGCGCTATGGCCGGCTCGTCCTCCACTATGAGCACCTTCTTGCCGGTGCCGCCCACGGCTCGACGCCTCCCGGGTCGCCAGGCGCCTTCCTGCCCTCGTCAACGAATATAGCAGCTCTCCGGCCCGGCTCCGAACCGGAACCGGCACACAGGATCTTCAGATCCGCCCTGTACAATGGGACGCGACGGCGAGAGGCGGTGAGGGCGGCGGTGGAGATCGACGTCGGCTGTCCCATCTGCCAGCAGGTGTCCCGTCACCAGGTGTCGGGACATCCCTGCGTGCTCCGGTGCCCGGTGCCGTCCTGCCAGGCGTCGTTCGAGTACGCCGGCCACTGCCACCTGGTGACCGACCTGGTCGGTCAGGCGCGGCGGCTGGCCGGCGAAGGCTACCCCATTCCCTGCCGCCGTGCATGAGGCCCTCGTCAGCATGGCGGCCAGGCGGGGTTTGCTCTCGCGCTAGGGCGGCTGCGGTCGGCCGTCGCCCGGCCGGCGGTGGCGCAGGAGGAGGCGGAGCAGGTAGGCCGTGCCCGCCGCGTTGGCGGCGATGCCGAGCCAGAGGAGCTGGGTGCGGTATTCGCTGAGAAAGACCGCGGCGGCGGAGGCGCCCAGCAGGGGGAGGACGTCGGTGAGGTGGTGGGCGCAGCAGGCCACCATGGCGGTGCCGCTGGCGCCCGTGCTGGCCGCCACGCCGGCCCGCGGCGCGCGCCCATGGCGCCGGCGCAGGTGGCTGAAGAGCCCGACCTGGAGACCGAAGCCGACGACGATGGCCGCGATGTACCAGCGGTCCTCCTGGAGGAGCTGCCGGACGGCGTGCTCCCAACCCTGGGCCAGGGTCAGGGTGCCGAGGTAGAAGCCGAGGAGGCCGGCAGCCGCCGCGAGGCCCACGGCGGCGGCGCGCCCCGCGGCAGCCGGACGGCTCACCAGCGCCATGTGAACACCCGTTCCGGCACGCCGCCTACCTCGCGTACCACCAGCGTGAGGGAGCGCGTTCCCGGCGCCAGGACCGGCGTGCCGTCCGGGAGCCGGTCAGGGAAGACAAGGTTGCCCGAGCGATGGTGACCTCCGGCCTGCGCGTCCCAGCGTGCCGGAGGCACCTCCCCTCCCCGCTCGGTGCGGAGGGCGGCGAGTTCCCTAAGGTCGTAGCCGTCCAGGTTCACCGAGTGGGTGTCCAGGGCGACGCGGAAGGTGAGGCCGCTGGGGGGCCCGTCCCAGCTCACCGTCACCGTCACAGGGCCTTCTTCGCTCTTCTGCGTGGCCACCCACCGCTGCTCCCGCTCCGCGGCTGGCTTCTTCACAGTCTTGGGCGGAGTGGCGGCGCAGGCCGTCAGCGCGAGCGCGGCGGCCGCAAGACTCCATAGGGCGGCGTGGCGCGCCCCGAGCGGTTGAAGGAACAGGGCCATCACCCGCAGCAAAAGATAGGGCTGGGCAGGGTGCCGCACAAGTGTTTTCACGATTTCCTCGCAGGCTTCACACGCTATCTACACAACCGCCAGCTATATTGGGCTCCACATCAAGGACAAGGGAGCGTGGAGGATGGTGGACTGGCTGCAGTGGCTTATCCTGGCGGCGTTGGTGGCCGTGATGGCCGTCATGCGCCGGGCGGGGGCTGGCGGCTGCTGCGGCGGCCACGGCCACGCCGGCGGCCACGGCCGCCACGAG
>JBBIPI010000234.1:0-2310 GCA_037442985.1 Clostridiales bacterium | reverse complement strand
TCAGAGGCACCCTGGCCCTCACCGCGGCGGGCCTTTTCGCCCGGTTCACCGGGTCCCTCTACCGGATCCTGCTGGTGCGGGTGATCGGCGACACCGGCGTGGGCCTCTTCCAGATGGCCTTCCCTTTCTACGCCCTGGGGACTACGGTGGCGACGCTCGGCCTGCCGGGGGCCCTGGCCCGGCTGGTGGCCGAGAGGGCGGCGCGCGCCGATTGGCCGGGAGTGGAGCGGGCCCTCCGCCTCGCCTCCCTCCTCACGGTGACGGCGACGGCGGTCACCCTGGTAGCCTCCTGGTGGGTCGCCCTGCCCGCGGCCACCCGCGTCCTGGGGGACGGACGCACATACCCGACGCTGATCGTGGTGCCCGTGGCCGTAGCCTGCACGGCCCTGTCGGCCGTGCTCAAGGGGTACGCCCACGGCCTCAAGGAGCTGATACCCGGCGCGGCGTCCCAGATGGTGGAACAGTCCGTGCGCGTCGCCTCCGTCCTCGCCCTCGCCGCCCTGTTCCTGCCCTACGGCCTGGCCGCGGCCGCGGCCGGAGCCGCGGCGGGGCTGGCCCTCGGGGAACTGGCCGGGCTGCTCTACATGCTCGCCTGGCTGCGCAGGGAACGCCAGGTCGCGCGCCCCTGGATCCGGGCGGCAAGGCCGGACGCCACCCTGAGGGAGCTGCTCCGCCTGGGCCTCCCGAACATGGCCACGGACCTGGTCGGCTCCCTGGTGGCGGCGGCCGACGCGGTGATCATCCCCCGCCGGCTCGCCGTCGCCGGGCTCCCCTGGGAGGAGGCGGTGGCCCAGTACGGCGAGCTGACCGGCATGGTACTCCCCATCCTCTTCCTGCCCATGGTGCTCACCTATCCCCTGGCGACCGCCCTCCTCCCTGTGATCGCCGAGGCCGAGGCCCGCGGCGACCGGCGCTCCCTAGTACGGGCCATGCTCCTGGGCACGAGGCTCACCCTGGCCATCTCCCTGGCCGCCGCCGCGGTGTTCGCAACCGCGCCGGCCTTCACCGCCCGCCTCCTCTACGGCGACCCCTCCCTCGCCCCCCTCATCTCCCTCCTGGCGGTGGCGGCGCCGTTCATGTACGTACAGAGCATGCACAACGCCGTCCTGGTGGGACTCGGGCTGAACGCCGCCTCCTTCCGCAACTACGTCGCCGGCGTCGCCCTCCGCCTGGCCTTGATCTACACCCTGACGGCCCGTCCCGGCCTGGGCCTCGCCGGCGCCCTGTGGGGGATCATCGCCGGCCAGGCGCTGATGGCCTTCCTGCACGCCCTCGTCCTGCGCCGCGCGACCGGTCGCTTCCCCCTGCCCTAGCCCTCCTGCCGGGCGGCGAACAGCAGCCCCCAGTGGTAGTCGCCGGCATCGACGGCGGCCACGAAGCGCCAGCCCGCGCCCTCGGCCATGCGCCGCACAGGCTCGGGATCGAGCCGCTCCTCGACCGGCGGGCCGACCGGAGTCTCGCGCCGCACCCATTCCACCACCAGCAGCCGCCCTCCCGGGCGCACCAGCCGCCTGGCCTCGGCCAGCAGCGCCGCCGGGTCCTCGGCCTCGTGGAGGACGTTGCTCAGCAGGGCGGCGTCAGCGCAGCCGTCCGGGAGCGGAACGTTGGTCTCCCGGGAGAGGACCTTCTCCACGTTGGAGATCCCCTCGGCGTATAGCCGCTGACCCAACTGCATGAGCATGTCCAGGGAGATGTCCACCGCGTAGACCCGTCCCTCCGGGCCCACCAACCGGGCCGCGGGGAAGCAGAAGTAGCCCGGCCCGGACCCGATGTCGACCAGGGTCTCCCCCGGCCGGAGCGCCAGGTGGCCGAGCACCCTCTCGGGCGCCTGCCAGCGGTACCGTTCTTCGCTCAACAGCCTGCCCGCATCGGCGGGATCGAACTTGTGCGCCACCGCGCATCCCCCTCCTCCGGCCGCCGGTTCTCGCCTCAACGGCGCGCCACGGCGCGCAGCCGCGCCAGCACTTCCCTGGACTTGGGCCGGTCGGCCAAGTGCTTGCCCACGTACCGCCAGCGGATGCGGCCCTCCCGGTCGAGGACGAAGACGGCCGGTCCCGCCAGGCCGTCGCCCAGCCGGTCGTAGACCCCGTAGGCCTCCGCCGCCACGTGCTCCGCGTCGGAGAGCACCGGGAACGTCAGTCCCAGTTCCTGCTTGCCCGCGCGCACCTCCTCCCTGGGGGCCACGGCCACCGCCACCACCTCGGCGTCCTCGGCCCGGATCTGGGGGTAGAGGCGCTGCAGCTCCGCCAGCTGCTGCCGCGCGGGCAGGGAGAAGAAGGTCCGGAAGAACACGAGGACGACCGGACGGCC
>JBBIPI010000233.1:0-2332 GCA_037442985.1 Clostridiales bacterium | reverse complement strand
ATGCCGAGGGTCATGGAGAGCCCGAAGTAGCCGATCCCTTCTCCCCGGCGCGCCGGTGCGACGATGTCGGCCGCCACCGTGGCCGCTGCCGTGGTGACGGCGCCCCAGAACAGGCCGTGCAGCACGCGCACGGCGTAGAGGGACGGGAGCCCGCCCACCAGGGCGTAGGCCCCCGCCAGGGCGGCGAACCCGGCCAGCGCGGCGAGGAGCACCGGCCTGCGGCCGCGGGCGTCCAGGAGGTAGCCCGCCAGGGGCCGGGCGAGCACCGCGGCGGCGGTGAAAAGCCCCACGGCGTACCCCACGTGGACCTGGTCGCCCCCCAGGGGCCGCAGCACGAAGGCCGGGACCGTGGGCAGGAGGAAGTAGAAGCCGACGGCGTTGCAGAGGTTGGCCAGGGTGATGAGGACGAAGTCGCGGGTCCAGAGACGCTCGCGCGTGTCGGTTCACCCCCTCTGCCCGGCTCCACCGCCACCATGATCTTACTGCGCCTCCGTCCCCCGCGTCATCCGCAGGCGGGGTTAGGCGGCCAACTGGCCCGCCGCCTTGCGCCTCGGCCCTGAGTGAGGGAACATCGAGGCCGAGGGGGGAGACCGGCGTGCCCGTGCGGCTGACCTTCTATGACGGGGCCGGGTGCATCGGCGGCAACAAGATCCTCCTGGAGGCGGACGGCACCGCGCTGTTCCTCGACTTCGGCACCAACTTCGGGGCCGAGGGGCGCTTCTTCGACGAGTTCCTCCGGCCGCGCACCACCACCGGCATCGGCGACCTCCTCGACCTGGGGCTGCTGCCCCCGCTGGAGGGGATCTACCGGGCCGACCTGGACCTGCCCGGGCGCGCCTGGTGGGAGCGGGCGCGCGCCCGGCCCCTCCACCGCGCCCTGCGGGTGGACGCCGTGCTCCTGAGCCACGCCCACCTGGACCACTCGGGGTACATCTCGTACCTGGACGGGGCCATCCCCGTCGTCACCAGCCTGGAGACAGCCGTCATCGCCAAGGCGATGCAGGACACCCAGGGAGCCGGGTTCAACGAGGTCTGCTACCTCACCCCCCGCGAGGTCAAGGAGGGGCTGCTCAGCGCGACCCACCACAAGAAGGTGGCCTCGGAGGCGCGCCCCTTCCTCCTCCTGGGCGACGGCGAGCCGTGCGACGGGCGCTTCCGCGCTTTTTGGAGCCGGGGCCGCAGCTCGCGCGCCCTCGAGGCGCGGGCGCCCGCGTGCCGCAGGGACGGGCAGGCGCGGGTGGGGAACCTGACGGTGCGCCGCTTCCCGGTGGACCACTCCGTCCCGGGGGCCAGCGCCTTCGCCGTGGAGACCTCGGAGGGGTGGGTCGTCTACACCGGCGACCTGCGCCTGCACGGGGCGCGGGCGGGCGAGACCCGCGCCTTCATCCGCGCCGCCGCCGCGCTCAGGCCCCTGGCCCTGATCACCGAGGGGACGCATCCGGACAAGGAGGAACCCGTGACCGAGGAGCGGGTGTACGAGCTGGCCGCCGAGGCGGTGCGCGGCGCCCGGGGTCTGGTGGTGGCCGACTTCGGCCCGCGAAACGTGGAGCGGCTGCTCACCTTCCATCGCATCGCCCGGGAGACGGGGCGGCGCCTGGCCGTCACCGCCAAGGACGCCTACCTGCTGGAAGCGCTCCACGCCGCCACGGCGGCGGGCGGCGGCGCCCCGGCGCCGGCGTGGTCCGTGCCCGACCCCCTGGCCGACGAGACCTTCGCCGTGTACCTGGAAGCCAAGCTGGTGCGGGACGCCTGGGAGCGGGAACTGATGGAGCGCTACCTGGACCGGGCGCCGGACCAGGTGACCTGGGCGGAGGAGGTGGCACGCCGCCCCGACGAGTACATCTGCTGTTTCTCCTACTACGACCTGCACGAACTCCTGGACATCTGGCCCGAGGGCGGGACCTACATCTACTCATCCAGCGAGGCGTACGACGAGGAGATGCACCTGGACCTGGACCGGCTGCGCGCCTGGGTCGCCCACTTCCGCCTGCGCTTCGTCGGCGACCCCGGCGACCGGGAGGGGAGGGGGCGCGAGCCGGGCTTCCACGCCAGCGGTCACATCCACGGGCGGGGCCTGGAGGAGATGGTGGAGACCATCGACCCGGAGGTGCTGATCGTCGTCCACACCCGGAGCCCGGAATGGTTCCGGCGCCGGTTCGGCGGGCGGCGCCCGCTGGTCGTGCCGCAGCCGGGGCAGGTGGTGGAGCTGCCGCTGACCGGCCGCGCGGTGCGGGACGGAGCGGCCGCGGGGTAGCCGCCGGGGCACCATGGCCCAGGACGGGGTTAACAACCCGCCGTTCCCTGAACCGGGTCGAAATCATGCTGCTGGGGA
>JBBIPI010000232.1:0-2356 GCA_037442985.1 Clostridiales bacterium | reverse complement strand
TGTTCGTCCGCCAACTCCAAGTCTATCGCAAGTGCAACGGGCGGAGCCGCAAGGACGGGGATCCCCCGCGTTTCGCGCCGGTGCGGGACATCCCCATGCCGCCGGGCCTGGAGACGCTGACGTGGAACACGGCGCAGGCTCCCGAGCGGGCCGCGGCGGGGGTGGGCGTCCCTTCGGGGTCCACCCCAGACGGGGGAGGCCGGCGGTGACCCGCCGGCGGCCGCCGGTCTGGCGCCGGCGCTGGTGGCTGCTCCTGGCTGCCGTGGTTGCTCTGGTGGCCCTGGGTGGCGGTTGCGCGGTCCCGGGCGGCGACCGCGGGCGGGTGATCTTCGTCCTCTTCGACTTGAGCGGGAGTACCGCCGCGCCCGAGATCCGTCAGCGGTATCTCCAGGACTTCCTCCGCATCGTGGAGCGCCTGCGCCCCGGGGACCTGGTCATCGCCGACGCCATCACCGAGAATCCCCTCGCCCAGTCGCAGTTCCCCATCCGTGAGGAGTTGCCCGTGTTCAGGTGGGCGAAGTACAACAAGATCGCCTATGAGCGGAGCCTGAAAGAGGCGAAGCGCCGTGCTGCCGCCGGGGCGCGCCAGCTGCTGGGCGCCGAGGACCGGCGCAGCGCCGGCACGTGCATCGTGGACGCCTCCCGCCTGGCGGAGCGGGTGTTCGCCACCTATAGCCGGCGGCGGCCGATCCTGGTCCTCTTCTCGGACATGGTGGAGGAGTGCCAGGGGCTGGACTTCCGGAGGCGGCCGTTGTCGGCGCGCGCGGCGGAGCAGGTCTTGGCGGGCCTCGAGAAAGCGGGGCGCATACCCAACCTGCGAGGGGCGCGGGTCTATGTGGTGGGCGCGGCGCGCGACACCGGCGGCGGCTTGCCCCCCGGGCGGCAGCAGGAGATCCAGCGCTTCTGGGAGCGGTTCTTCGCGTCGGCGGGCGCCGAGCTGGACCCGCACCGCTGGGGCGCCGCGCTCCTGGACTTCGAGCCGGAAGGATGAGCCGGCTCAGGGCCAGTGCCGGGTGGCGGCAGGTCTGGGGCGGTTGAAGAGGCGCGCGGCGCAGGCGGTTGGTGAGAAGGAGACTCGAATGCGGAGGCAACGGGCGCAGACCGTTCAAGAGGAGCCCTCGCGGGCAGGGGTGTCGGCAGGGTTGACCGTCGCGTGCTTCCGCGTCACCCTCCAGGCCCGGGAGACCGTTCCCCTGCCGGCGTACAAGGGGTCCATGCTCCGCGGCGCCCTGGGCCGGACCTTCCGCGCCCTGGCCTGCGTCCGGCGGGGCACGGGGCCAGCGGACGGGTGCGGCGGGTGTCCCTTCGCGGCCTCGTGCGCATACTCGTACGTCTTCGACACGCCCGCGCCGCCCGGGTCGCCGAAGCGCTTCTCCACCGCGCCCCGCCCCTTCGTGCTCCGGCTCCCCCACGACGAACGGGCGTTCCTCGAGGCGGGCGAACGGCTGCAGTTCGGCCTGGTGCTGATCGGGCGCGGTATCGAGTACCTGTCGTATTTCGTCTTCTGCTTCGAGCGCATGGCCCGGCTGGGGCTCGGGCCGCGGCGGGGGCGGTTCCGGCTGGAACGCGTCGAGGCGGTGCGCCGCGGCGAGAGGGAACAGGTGCTCGCCGGCCCGCTGGAGACCTTCCGGCCCGCCGTCCTCCCCCTGCGCCTCGCGGACCTGGTCGCGCCGCCGCCCCCGCTTCCGGCGCGCCTCACCTTCGCCTGGGCGAGGTGGTGGGGGTGGGCAAGAACTGCACCTTCGGCCTCGGCGGCTACACCCTGACCGTCGCGCCCGCCGTGGACGAGCGCCGTCATGGCCCTTAGGGCAGCAGGCCCGACACAGCCGAGGCGGAAGGAGAAACGGGACGCATGTCGTAATAATTCGGCGAACGCCGGCTCGCCGGCTGGCTTTAGTCGGCGTCGGGCCGCGTGGCTGCCGGGCCGGGGGCCGGCGGGTGGATTTTCGAAGATCGGCTTTATGTCAAGCGATTTAGCAGCCGCTTGTTGACGTAATCGGTTGACATTTTTGCGTCTCGCACCTTGAAAACCGAGTGCTATCAATGGTTTCGAGCTGCGGGCATAATTTCGAAGATCGCCGGGGTTTTCATGCAGAAAAGTTATCTTCGAAAGCGCCGCCGCGGGCGCCGGCCCGCCGCGGGCCGCCAACCCTTACGGCGTGCCGCTTGGCGCGTCACCGCGCGGTCGGTTGCACCGCTTGACCCGATGGTGAGGGGGTTGAAACAGGGACTGCCGCAGGCGGCCGCCGCCCTGGCCCCGCTTCGTTGCACCGCTTGACCCGATGGTGAGGGGGTTGAAACGCTTCCGACAGAAGCACTCGCGGTTCACGCAGACCTCGGTTGCACCGCTTGACCC
>JBBIPI010000231.1:0-2366 GCA_037442985.1 Clostridiales bacterium | reverse complement strand
CGTCGTTGATCCCGGGGATCATCACCGAGTTGACCTTGCAGAGGATGCCGTTCTCGGTGAGGGCCTGCAGCCCCGCGAGCTGGCGCTCCGAGAGGATGCGGGAGGCCTCCCGGCCGGTGTAGCGCTTGTGGTTGAAGAAGATCCACGGGTAGATGCGCTCGCCCACCTCCGGGTCCGTCATGTTGATGGTTATGGTCACGTGGTCGATGCCCAGGGCCTTGATGCGGTCGACGTAGTCCACCAGCCTGAGGCCGTTGGTGGAGAGGCAGAGCCTGATGTCCGGGCACTCCCGCGCCACCAGCTCGAAGGTGCGGAAGGTGCGCTCCGGGTTGGCCAGCGGGTCGCCGGGACCGGCGATGCCCAGCACGCTGAGCTGCTTGACCTTGCTGGCCACGTACTTGACCTTCTGCAACGCCTCCTCGGGGGTCAGGAGCCGGCTCGTCACCCCCGGCCGGCTCTCGTTGGCACAGTCGTACTTCCGGTTGCAGTAGTTGCACTGGATGTTGCAGGCCGGCGCCACCGCCACGTGCATCCGCGCGTAGTACTGGTGGGCCTCCTGGCTGTAGCACGGGTGCTTCTTGATCTTCTCGCTGACGCGCGGGTCCAGGTCCTCCCGGGCGCTGCCGCACCCGCGCGCGCCGCAGCCGCCCCGGCGGGCGCCGCAGCCCGTCTTCACCGTCCCGTTGCCCCCGCCGGCCCCCGGCCGCACCGCCGGCAGGACCGGCAGGACGCCGCCCTCCCCTGGGACCACGGGGAGCGCCATGGTCTCCGTCCGAGGGAACATGTCCTTCGCCTCCTTTTGACGTTGGATGGTGCCCGGCGGCAGGGTTCAGCCCGCCGCCCCGCCGGAGCCGGCTCCCTCCCGGCCGACAGGGGCGCTCCCCAGGACCGCACCCGTCTCCAGGTCCTCCCCTGCCCTCCCCTCCTCGAGGGGAGCCAGCTCCCGCTCCAGGCAGCCGACCATCCGGCCGTTCTCGAAGAACAACGGCATAGACCAGGTGCTCCTGAGGAAGGTGCCGATGTCCACCACGTACCCCGGCGTCCCCCTGGGCACCAGGACCGCACCCTTCCCTAGGTCCGGGTCCGGATAGGTCCCGTCGTTGCGGATGGCCTTCACGGTGACGACCCGCTGGTCGATATGGAAACGAGGCCTCATTCCCCCTGCCCCCTCTCGGCCCCGCCGCAGACCCGGGACAGGGGGACGACAGCCTCCGGGGCATGCTCCTTCAACACCTTGAACATCCGGTAGTCGAGGGGGGTGCCCTCGACCAGGTCGCGGTACGCCCGCCAGAGCGCGTCGCGGTAGCGCTCCAGCCGCCCGCCCGGGTCGGGGTCGGCCTCGAGGGGGCCCCGCGCGGCGTCGATCTCCGCCAGGTACTCCGCGAACCGCTTCAAGATGTGCAGTCGGTTCACGTCGACCACCCGCTGGTCGTACGGGATGTCGAAGAACTCGAGGTACTCCTCGGCGGTCGTCAGCCTCAGGAAAGCGTCGATGGTCTTCACCGTCGGGCAACCCCCTCGGGCCAGGGCGCTGGCGACTGCGCCCTGCGGATCCTTCCTGTTAACTCAATGTCAAGTGATCAGCAATACCTTACACATTACAGTACGCTAGCGGCGCTGTCGTGTCAATTAGCGGCCATTAATCTGTCATGATGTATTACAATATGACCGTTGTGGCCTGGCGTGCCGGGGCCGGCGCCTGACGCCCTGGGGACGGGCAGCAGCCGATCCGACCCGGCGTCACCCGGACGGCGCGGTCGGCCAGGACGGCGGCGTCCTCCGGGTCGTGCGTCACCAGCACCACGGGTACCGCCAGCCGCCGGAGGATCTCCCCCAGCTCCTCGCGTACCCGCTGCCGCGTGGCCGGGTCCAGGGCCGCCAGCGGCTCGTCGAGGAGGAGGGCGTCCGGTTCCAGCACCAGCGTCCGCGCCAGGGCCACCCGCTGGCGTTCTCCGCCGGACAGCCGGGCCGGACGGACCCCCGCCGCACCCGCCAGCCCGACCAGCGCCAGCGCCTCCGCCACCCGCCGCCGCACGACCCCGGCGGGCAGGCGCCGACAGCGCAGGCCGAAGGCCACGTTCTCGAAGACGGTCAGGTGGGGGAAGAGGGCGTGATCCTGTAGCACCAGGCCGACGTTCCGCGCCTCCGGGGGCAGGTTCACGCGGCGGTCGGCGTCGAACAGGACGCGCCCCCCGAGGGTGATGCGGCCGCGGACCGGGGTGACGAAGCCTGCCACCGCGGCCAGCGCCGTCGACTTGCCGGCACCGCTCGGACCCAGCAGGGCGACCGTCTCCCGGCCCACCTCCAACTGCACCTCCAGCGTGAACGGGCGGAGGGGCACGGCGATGCCCACCGTCAGCCGGCCG
>JBBIPI010000230.1:0-2400 GCA_037442985.1 Clostridiales bacterium | reverse complement strand
CGTCCCGGCGTCTGGGGCGGGGGGTGGCCCTGGTCGCCAGCGGCGATCTCTCCCACCGGCTGCTACCAGGGGCGCCCGGGGGGTTCACCCCTGCGGGGCGGGAGTTCGACCACCGGCTGGTGGACCGGCTCCGCAGCGGGGACGCGGACGGCGTCCTGGAGTTCCCCCCCGACCTGGCCGAGGAGGCGGGGCAGGACGTCCTGCCCAGCCTGGCGGTGCTCCTGGGCGCGGTGGCGGATCGGGAAACCCGGGTGGAGGTGCTTTCGTACGAGGGCCCCTTCGGGGTCGGGTACGCCGTGGCCGTCTGGCGGGTGGGGGCCGAGCGGCGGGAGCCGGCGCCGGTGCGGGCGGCGCGGCGGGCGCTGGAGCTCCATTACCGTGAGGGGCTGGAAGACGCCGGCGAGATCGCCCGCCGCCTCGCCGGCGAGGTCGAGCCCGACCTGGGCGGCCCAGCCCGGGGGGTGTTCGTTTCCCTCAAGAAAGGCGGCGAGTTGCGCGGGTGCGTCGGGACCATCCTGCCCACCCGCGCCACCCTGCTCGAGGAGATCGCCGCCACCGCCCTGTCCTCGGCCAAGGGGGACCCGCGCTTCCCGCCCGTGGAGGCGGGGGAACTGGACGACCTGGAGGTCAGCGTCGACGTCCTGGAGCCGCCCGTGCCGGTCTTCGAGCTGGCCGACCTGGACCCGTCGCGCTACGGCATCATCGTGGAGAAGGGGCGCCGGCGGGGTCTCCTGCTGCCCGACCTGCCTGGCATCACCCGGCCGGAACAGCAGTACGCCCTGGCCTGCCGCAAGGCCGGCCTGGACCCGGGCGAGCCGGGGATCACCGTCTACCGCTTCCGGACCCGCCGCTACCGGTGACCGGCAGCGGCGCGGCCGGCCAGCGCGCGCCGGGGCGGGCGGCTGCGGCGGGACGGCAGGGGGGTGAGGCGGAGTGCGGGTAGCCACGGAGCGCGAGGCCGCCTACTACGAGCGCCGGGCCGACGGCCTGTTCCTCTGCCGCCTCTGCCCGAAGAGCTGCCGCATCCCCCCGGGGCGGCGCGGCTTCTGCCGCACGCGCGGCAACGTGGACGGCACCCTCTACGCCCTCAACTACGGCCGGGTGGCCGCCGTCCACCTGGACCCGGTGGAGAAGAAGCCGCTCTTCCATTTCTACCCCGGCCACACCATCCTCTCCTTCGGCACCTTCGGCTGCAACCTGGCCTGCGCCTTCTGCCAGAACTGGGCCCTCTCCCAGGAGGACGCCCCCACCCGCTACCTGGCGCCGGAGGAGCTGGCCCGCCTCGGGGAGGAGTGCCGCCAGGAGGACGGCCGCTGCGTCGGCGTCGCCTTCACCTACAACGAGCCGGGGATGTGGTTCGAGACCATCCTGGACGCGGCGCCCCTGTGCCGGGAGCGTGGGCTCAAGGTGGCCATGGTGAGCAACGGCTACCTCTCGCCGGAGCCCCTGCGCGACCTGCTCGCCGTGGTCGACGCCTTCAACATCGACGTCAAGGCCATGGACCGCGGCTTCTACACCCGGATCTGCCGGGGGACGCTGGAGCCGGTGCTGGCCACGGTGGAGGCCATCCGCGCCGCCGGCCGGCACGTGGAGGTGACCCACCTGGTCATCCCGGGCGAGAACGACCGGGAGGAGGACTTCCGCCGCCTGGTGGAGTGGCTGGCCGGGGTGGGCGAGGACATCCCCCTCCACCTCTCCCGCTACCACCCGGCCTACCGCATGACCAGGCCGCCCACCCCGACGGCCACCCTGGAGCGCTTCCGGGAGATCGCCCAGGAGCGCCTGCGGTACGTGTACCTGGGCAACACCTGGCGGCCGGGGGACGACGACACCTCCTGCCACGCCTGCGGGCGGCGGCTCATCGCCCGGGACGGGTTCTTCGTGACGGCGCTGGACCTGGACGGGGACCGCTGCCCGGCCTGCGGCACGCGCCTGGCCGGGGTGGGCCTGACGGAGGCCCGGGTCTCCCGCTGAAGTCGGTCGCGGCGGCCCCAGCTGGTCGGCAGGGCGAGGACGCGTGGCTGCTCCTGGGGTGCCGCCGCTGCCCCGGGCACCGCTACCGCTGCCGCCGCTGGCGCCGGAGGCCCGCGGCCAGGAGGCCGGCGATGGCCAGGGTCATGCCGCCGGCGGTGGCGAAGAGGAGGGCGGCCGCCGCCCCCGTGAACCCCAGCTGCTTGAGCGCCACGGCGGTCGCCGCCAGCAGCGTGGTGAGGGCGAAGTAGAGGCGGACGCCGTAGCGGGCGTAACAGGTGGCCATGACCCCCACCTGGCTGCCCATCGCTGCCCCCGCCAGCATCAGCAGTGCCGCCGGCAGGTCCACCCGCCCCTTGAGGGCATAGCTGAAGGTCCCGTAGGTGCTGGAGACCAGGATCTCCACCAGGTCGGTGCCCACCGCCACCC
>JBBIPI010000229.1:0-2426 GCA_037442985.1 Clostridiales bacterium | reverse complement strand
TCAACGCCTCCTGCGAGGCCGAGGGCCTGATCGGCGGGGTCGGGGCGCTGGCGGCGGTGCGCCTCGCCTGGCTCGAGGAGCCGCTCCCCGCCGACGCACCGGTCGGGCTCTGGCGGCGGCTCCGGGGCCGGAGTGCCGGCCGCCAGGCGCCCGGCCAGGCCGGCGATGGCGCCCGCGCTCGCCAGCCCTATGGCCAGCTTGGTGAGTGCTGCGTCCCGCTTGTTCATCGGGCGGTCGACCTCCTGCAAAGGTGGGTGAGGGCAAGGCGCTCGCCGAGGAGACGATACCCGCTCATTGGGACGCCGCGGTGAACGAAGTGTGACCTAAGTGTTACAGGGAGCCCTCGTTCGCCCCCCGCCCGAGGGCGTGGGGGAGGCGCTCGCCTGGCCGGTGCCGTCGCAGCGTCGCCGCGCCTCCCGAGGGAGCCCGCCACGCCGGGCGGGTCGCGCGCGGGCTCCCGCCGGACCGCATTCCAGCCGATGTGCACATCTGTTCAAGAGCGGCTGCCGGAATTGCATCTTTTCTCCGGGGCGAAGACAACTTGCCGTAGGACCAGTCGCCCATCTGGCGCAGGATCCCCGCCTCCGCCAGCCGCCGCTGACTACTACGATCTGATCGTAGTAGGCCCCCCGGTGACGGTCGAAGTAGGCGCTCAGGTACAGCAGCGGGTGGGGGAGCAGGTTCCAGTGGACGAGGAGGAGGGAGATGAGAAGGCGTCCGATCCGGCCGTTGCAGATGCGGGTTGGGCAGGGTCCGTACCACCCCCACCAGCTCGCCCCGGGCGCGGTCGGCGCCACGGGGACAACCCCGACCGCCCGTGCCAGCACCGGCAGTGCCAGACGATCTTGAAACCCCTGCTCGCGTCTCGTTCCGCGGCTGAATCCCTTGACCAATTTCACTCCACATGGGCAAAATCAAATGGTGTGGTGATTGAAAATGACAGACGCGGTCTTTCGCGCCCGCGAGATCACCCCCGCCCTGTTGCACGCGCTGGCGCACATGCCCGTGGTGGTCCTGACGGGGATGCGGCAGGTGGGGAAGAGCACCCTCTTGCAGCACCAGCCGGAGCTGGCGCGGCGGCGGTACGTGTCCCTGGACGACTTCGCCCACCTGGAGGCGGCGCGGCGCGACCCGGAGGCGTTCCTGGCCGGCGACGAACCGGTCACCGTGGACGAGGCCCAGAAGTGCCCGGAACTGCTGCCGGTGATCAAGCGCCTGGTGGACCAGCAGCGTGTCCCCGGCCGCTTCCTCCTCTCGGGGTCGGCGAACTTCGCGCTGCTTAAGGAGATCACCGAGAGCCTGGCGGGGCGCGCCGTCTACCTGACCCTGCATCCCTTCACGCGCCGGGAGTTGGCCGGCCGGTTGGAGGAGGAGCCCTTCCTGGTGCGCTTCTTCCGCGCCGCGGCCCCGGAGGTGCTGCTGGCGGCGGCGCCCCAGGGTGCGCCGGCCCCCGTGGCCCCGGAGGAGGTGCTGAGGGGCGGGATGCCGCCGGTGTGCCTGGGCGCGGCCGGCGACCCCGGACTGTGGTTCCGGGGCTACGAGCAGACGTACCTGGAGCGGGACGTGCGGGCGCTGTCTCAGGTGGCCGATCTCATCGCCTTCCGCCGCCTGCTGGTGCTGACGGCGCTGCGGACGGGGCAGGTCCTCAAGGTGAGCGAGCTGGCGCGGGACGCGCGCCTGGCGGCGGCCACGGCGGGGCGTTACCTGGGCGTGCTGGAGGCGTCATTCGTGGTGCGCCGCTTGGCCCCCTACCTGGCCAACCGGGCCAGCCGCCTCATCAAGTCGCCGAAGCTGTACCTCTCAGATGCCGGGTTGGCGGCGCACCTGGCCGGCGTGACGGCGCTCGACCCCGGGGTGGACGAGCCGCTCCGGGGCGCCCTCCTCGAGACCTACGTGGCCCAGAACCTGGCCGGCATCCTGGAGGCGCGCTGGCCCGAGGCTCGCCTGTCCTTCTGGCACGTCCAGGGCCGGCATGAGGTGGACTTCGTCATCGAGGCCGGCCGGGCCACCCTGGCCATCGAGGTCAAGGCGGGCAGCCGGTGGCAGGAGCGCGACCTGGCCGGGCTGCGCGCCTTCCTGGCCGCCACACCCGGCTGCCGCGCCGCCATCCTGGCCCACCAGGGCACCGCCGCCACGCGCCTGGGCGAGCGCCTCTGGGCGCTGCCCCTCTCCCTCCTCCTCTCTTGAGACGGACGACCTCGGTCTGACCCAGCAGCCGGTGCAGGCCGTTTCCGTTTACCTGAATCCCCGATGTCTGTTCCGGGGGTTCTGGCGCGGTGAGGTTCTCCCAGTCGGCTCGGCGGTGACCGCCCGGGGGACACCCGGGTCGATGGTTCTCTTGGTACACTTCAGTCAAAAGGAGAAACCCTGGCGGCACGGAGCGCCCGGCCATGTCCCTGTGCGGGTGGCGCGCGGCAGGCGGAGCA
>JBBIPI010000228.1:0-2427 GCA_037442985.1 Clostridiales bacterium | reverse complement strand
TGGTGCAGACGGGCATGACGGAGGAGGTGGACCGCGCCGTGGCTGCCGTGGAGCGGGCAGAGGCCGGCCGCCGCGTGGCGGTCGTCTCCAGCGGGGACGCCGGCATCTACGGCATGGCCGGCCTGGTGTTCGAGGTGCTGGCGGAGCGCGGCTGGCAGCCCCGTCCCCCTGCCGGCGGCAGCGCCCCCGGGGCGATCCACGCCTTCCTGCGGCCTCCGGCCGACGAGCTCGCGGTGGAGGTCGTCCCTGGGGTCTCGGCCCTCAACGCCTGCGCCGCGCTGGTGGGCGCCCCCCTGATGAACGACTTCGCCGCCGTGAGCCTGAGCGACCACCTGACGCCCTGGGAGGTCATCGCCCGCCGCCTGGAGGCGGCGGCGCGGGGAGACTTCGTGATCGTGCTGTACAACCCGGCCAGCGGGCGGCGCACCTGGCAGCTGGCGGAGGCGTGCCGCCTCCTGCGCCGCCACCGGGACGGGACCACCCCCGTGGCCATCGTCAAGAGCGCGTTCCGGGAGGGGCAGGACGTGAGGGTGACCGATCTGGACCACCTCCCGGAGGAGGAGGTCGGGATGCTCACCACGATCATCGTGGGCAACTCCACCACCCGTCGCCTGGAGAGCCTCCTGATCACCCCTCGCGGGTACCAGCGGAAGTACCGCCTCGCCCCCTCGGGAGCTGGGGAGGGAGGCCGGTGACCGGGTTCGTCTCCCTGGTCGGGGCCGGGCCGGGCGATCCGGAGCTCATCACCGTCAAGGGCCTGCGGCGCCTGCGGGAGGCCACGGTGGTCGTCTACGACCGGTTGGTGCCCGACGTCCTGGTGCAGGAGGCGCGGGGCGCCGAGCGGATCGCCGTGGGCAAGCAACCGGGCCGGCCGGGCCCGGACCAGGCGGCCATCAACCGGCTGCTCATCGACCGGGCGCGGGCGGGCGAGCGGGTGGTCCGCCTCAAGGGGGGTGACCCCTTCGTCCTGGGCCGGGGCGGGGAGGAGGCCGAGGCCCTGGCGGCCGCCGGCGTCCCCTTCGAGGTGGTGCCCGGCGTCAGCGCGGCCATCGCCGTCCCCGCCTACGCCGGCATCCCGCTGACCCACCGCGACTACGCCTCCTCCTTCTGGGTCCTCGCCGGCCGGCGGCGGGCGGGACGCGCCCCGGGCGAGGCGGCGCCGCCGACGGCGGTCCTCCTAATGGGGATGAGCCGGCTGCGGGAGAACCTGGCGGAGCTCGCCAACGCGGGTTACCATCCGGACACGCCGGCCGCGGCGATCAGCCTGGGGACGACGGCGGCCCAGGAGGTGGTGGAGGGGACGCTCGCCGACCTGGCGGAGCGCGTCGCGGCCGGGGGGCTGACGGCCCCCGCCGTGGTCGTGGTGGGCGAGGTGGTGCGGCTGCGCCGGCGCCTCCGCTGGTTCGACCCGGCCGCGGCCGCCGCCCCGCCCTTCGGCACCCGCCTGGAGAGGGCGGCCGGACGCCCGGGCTTCCGGGCCGAGATCTGAGGTGCGAAGAGGAGGTGGGCAGAGCGTGGAACGGTTCGATCCCAACGAAGGCTTCTCCGAGGCGGAGCGGCGAGGGGTGTACAAGGCCATCTACCTCCGGCGCGACATCCGCTCCTTCCGGCCCGACCCGGTGCCCGAGGCGGTGCTTCAGCGCCTCCTCCGGGCGGCCCACCACGCGCCCTCGGTCGGGTTCATGCAGCCGTGGAGCTTCATCGTGGTACGCTCCCCTGAGGTGCGGCGGCGGCTGAAGGAGGCGGTGGAGCGGGAGCGGCAGGCGGCCGGCCTGCACTTCCGCGACGAGCGGGCCCAGCGCTATCAGCGGCTCAAGGTAGAGGGGATCATGGAGGCGCCGGTCGTCCTGTGCGTGACCAGCGACCCGACCCGGGGCGGCCCGCACGTGCTCGGGCGCAACTCGGACGAGGCGACCGACCTCTACTCGACCGCCTGCGCCGTCCAGAACCTGTGGCTGGCCGCCCGCGCCGAGGGGCTGGCGGCCGGCTGGGTGAGCATCTTCAAGAAGGCGGACGTGCGGGAGATCCTCGGCATCCCGCCCCACGTGCAGCCGGTGGGGCTGATCTGCCTCGGCTACACCGACCTCTTCCCCGACCGGCCCCTGCTGGAGCTGGAGGGGTGGGCGGCACGGCTGCCCCTGGAGGAGGTCGTGTATTACGAGCGGTGGGGCGCGCGGCCGGATGCCGAGCGCATCCGCGAGGCGGCCGCGGCCGTCGCGCCCCTGGACGAGGGGGCGATGGCGGCGGCACGGCGCCGCCTCGACGCGCTCACCAAGCCGCCCGGCAGCCTCGGCCGCCTGGAGGAGATCGCCGTCCGCCTGGCCGGCATCACCGGCCAGCCCCTGCCGGAGGTGTCGCCCCGCACGGTGGTGGTCATGGCGGCCGACCACGGGGTGGTGGCCGAGGGGGTGTCGGCCTACCCTGCCG
>JBBIPI010000227.1:0-2437 GCA_037442985.1 Clostridiales bacterium | reverse complement strand
GAAGATCTGCGGCATCACCGACGCCGAGGCGGCCCTGGCAGCCGCCGAGGCGGGCGCCGACGCCATCGGCTTCGTCTTCCACCCGCCGAGCCGCCGCTGGCTGGACCCGGCCCAAGCCGGCGAGGTGGTGCGCGCTCTGGAGGACGCCCGGGCGGGGCGGCGGACCGGCCGCCGGGGACCGGCGCGGGTCGGGGTCTTCGTCGACGCCGGGCTGGAGCAGGTGGCCGAAGCGGCCCGCACTGCCCGGCTGGACTTCGTCCAGCTCCACGGCCGCGAGGCGCCGGCCTACTGCCGGGAGGTGCGCCGCCTCACCGGGTGCCGGGTGATCAAGGCCCTGCGGGTGGAGCCCGAGGGGCCCGTCGGGACGGAGGGATGGGAAGAGGGCGACGCCGACCTCTTCCTCCTCGACACCGCCGTGCCCGGCCTGGCGGGGGGTACCGGCCAGGCCTTCGACTGGGCGCTGGCCCGGTCGACGCGGCTGCCGGCGCCGGTGATCCTGGCCGGGGGGCTCACCCCCGATAACGTGGCCGCCGCCCTGGAGGCCGCCCGCCCGGCGGGGGGCGACGTCTCCAGCGGCGTGGAGACCGAAGGGCGCAAGGACGTCGAGAAGATCCGGGCCTTCGTCGCCCGGGTGCGGGGGTGGGAGCGTGAGCGCGCAGGCATACCGCTGGCCCGATGAGCGCGGGCGGTTCGGCCCGTACGGCGGTCGCTACGTCCCCGAGACGCTGATGCCGGCCCTGGCCGAGCTGGAGGCCGCCTACGCCGAGGCCCGGCGCGACCCGGCCTTCCAGGCGGAGCTGGACCGCTGGTTGCGCGAGTACGCCGGCCGGCCCACCCCGCTCACCTTCGCCCGCCGCCTGAGCGAGGAATTGGGCGGGGTGCGCGTCTACCTCAAGCGCGAGGACCTGCTGCACACCGGCGCCCATAAGATCAACAACACCCTGGGCCAGGGGCTGCTCACCCGGCGCATGGGCAAGAGGCGGGTGATCGCCGAGACCGGCGCCGGCCAGCACGGGGTGGCCACGGCCACCGTGGCCGCCGCCTTCGGGCTGGAGTGCCGCATCTACATGGGCGAGGAGGACACGCGCCGCCAGGAGCTGAACGTCTTCCGCATGCGCCTCCTGGGCGCCGAGGTGGTGCCGGTCACGGCGGGGACGCGCACCCTCAAGGACGCGATGAACGAGGCGCTGCGCGACTGGGTCACCACCGTCGAGACGACCCACTACGTCATCGGGTCGGTGGCGGGGCCGCACCCCTTCCCGATGATGGTGCGGGACTTCCAGGCGGTGATCGGGCGCGAGGCGCGCGCCCAGGTCCTCGAGCGGGAGGGTCGGCTCCCGGACGCGCTGCTGGCCTGCGTCGGGGGCGGGTCCAACGCCATGGGGCTGTTCTACCCGTTCCTGGAGGACGCGGAGGTGGCGCTGGTGGGGGTCGAGGCGGCGGGCCGCGGCCTCGACACCGCCGAGCACGCCGCCACCCTCACGCGGGGCCGGCCCGGGGTGCTGCACGGGTCGATGAGCTATCTCCTCCAGGACGAGGACGGACAGGTCCTGCCGGCCCATTCCGTCTCGGCCGGGCTGGACTACCCCGGCGTGGGTCCGGAGCACGCCTGGCTGCGCGACTCGGGCCGCGCCACCTACGTGGCGGTGACGGACGAGCAGGCGCTGGCAGGCTTCCGCCTCCTGGCGCGCACGGAGGGGATCATCCCCGCCCTGGAGAGCGCCCACGCCCTCGGCTACCTGCCCGAGCTGGCCCGGCGGCTCCGCGAGGAGCGCGGCCCCGGCGCGGTGATCGTGGTGAGCCTGTCGGGCCGGGGCGACAAGGACGTGCAGACGGTGTCACAGATCCTGGATCTGTAAGGAGGCGGGATGCGTGCTGCCGGCGGCTGCCAACCGCATCGACGCCCGCCTCGCCGCCCTCCGGGCGCGGGGCGAGAAGGGGCTCATCCCGTTCCTCACCATCGGTGACCCGGACCTGGAGACGACCCGGCGGGCGGTCGTAGCCATGGCAGAGGCGGGGGCCGACCTGGTCGAGCTGGGGATCCCCTATTCCGACCCCGTCGCCGACGGGCCGGTGATCCAACGCGCCTCCGAGCGCTCCCTGCGCGGGGGGTTCCGGGTGACCCAGGCCTTCGAGCTGGTGGGACGGCTGCGCCACGACCTGGCCGCGGCCGCCGACCTGCCCCTGCTGTTCATGACCTACTACAACCCGGTGCTCCAGTACGGCTTGGACCGCTTTGCCGCCGACGCGGCCGCGGCGGGCGCCGACGGCCTCCTGGTACCCGACCTCCCCTTGGAGGAGAGCGGGGACCTGGACGGTGCCTGCCGGCGCCACGGCCTGCGCCTCATCCCCTTCCTCGCCCCCACCAGCACCGAGGAGCGGATCGCCCGCGTGGCCGCCGCCGACCCCGCCTTCATCTACTGCGTCTCCGTCACCG
>JBBIPI010000226.1:0-2476 GCA_037442985.1 Clostridiales bacterium | reverse complement strand
GGCGCGGCTGCGCGGTCCTGAGCCCGCGTGGGCCGGGCGAGGGCTCGGGCATCGTCTCCTTCCGGGTGCCGGGCCACCCCTCGCCCGCCTTGGTCGCCGCCCTCCGCTCCCACGGGGTCGTGGTCTCGCTGTGCGGCGACGCCGTCCGCGTCTCCCCGCACTTCTACAATGCCGAGGCGGAGATCGACCGCCTCCTCGACCTGCTCCCCGCGCCCGCCTGCTGACGCAGTCGCCCCACCCCGCCCGCTCGACCTGCCATAACTTCCCTCCCGGCGCCGACGCGCCGGAGCCGTTTGCCCGCCCCCTGGACCGCAAATCCTACCTGCGGACACCCGGAACACCTGGCCGGGGCCGCGGCCCGGAGCCAGCGGCGTCAACCCGGAACCGGGGTCGGAGGAAGGAGGTGACCCCTTTGGCCTTCCGCGATGTGGACCTGATCCAGACCTGCCTGGCCGACAAGCGCACCATGGTCAACAAGCTCAACTTTTACGCCAACCAGGTGACCGATCCGACCCTGCGCGGCCTGATCCAGGACATGGCCAACGTGCAGAACCGCCACGTCCAGGTGCTGAGCCAGGCCCTGTCCCGCGTGGGCGTCCAGCCCGGGCAGATCGCGCCAGGCCAGGCGCCGTACGGGGCGGCGGCGATAAGCGCCCCGCGCCCCTGAGACGACTGCTGAGGGAGGTGACAGGCAGTGATCCAGGAACGGGACATCGTGAACGACCTGCTCAAGGACGCGCGCTTCCTGGTGACGTGCGAGTCCTTCTGCTCCGTGGAGTCCTCCCCCCAGATCAAGGGCACCTTCCTCGACGTGATCCGGGAGGACCAGGACCAGCACACGCGGCTCTTCCAGTTCGCCCTGTCCAAGGGCTGGTACTCCACCCTGTGGGGGGACATCGGCTATCAGCAGCCGGCCCCGACCTTCGCCGGCGTCCAGCCCTACGCGGCCCCGGGCGTCGCCCAGCCTTACGCCGGGCCGGGGACCGTCCAGCCTTACGCGGCGCAGGGGGCGAACGTGGCCCAGGTCCAACCGGGGGCCTGGCTGCAGCCGCCCTGGCAACAGCCGGCGGGGGTCACCCCCCTGGCCGCCGCGCCCGGCGGGGCGCGCCCGGGCAACACCGGCCGCATCGAGGTGGCCGGCCGCGAGTACGGCCCGTACTGAACGCCCCCTCACCGGAAGGTGAGACGGCCTGCTCCGCCCTCTTCCCTCCCCGGGAGAGGGCGCTTTTTCACGCGCCCGGAGGGCAAGAGACAGCCGTCAACCGGCCCGACAAGAGGATCGCCAGCCCCCGTCCCTTGCGGCCAGGCGCGGCCCGCGAGGCTGCCCCGAACTAATCGAGGAGGCCGCGGACCCGTAGCCGGCGTCCTGGGTGAAGCCGTCTCCCTGGCCCGCAGAGGACGCCCGGGTTCAGTAGACCGCGCCGCCGAGCGGCGCCGGACGGCTCGGCGTGAGCAGCGAGACCTGCCCGTCCTCCCCCGGGACACCGAGGATGAGGACCTCCGACAGGAAGCCGGCGATGTTCTTAGCCGGCAGGTTGACGACGGCGACGACCTGCATGCCCACCATGAGCGCGCCGGCGAAGCCCTGCACCTCATCCGGGCCCACCCGCACCTTGGCTATCACGTCGGATCCTGGCATCGGTCACCCTATGGGCGCTCCGGCGCCGGCGGCAGCCAGACGGTGAAGCGGCTGCCCGAGCCCGGCTCGCTCTCGGCGGCGATGCGGCCGCCGTGGAGTTCCACCAAACTCTTGCAGATGGCCAGGCCGAGGCCGGTGCCCCCCCTCAGCCGGGAGCGGGAGCGGTCTGCCCGATAGAAGCGGTCGAAGATGTGGAGCAGATCGGCCGGGTCAATGCCCGTGCCGGTGTCGACCACCTGGAGGCAGAGACCGCCGTCGGGCGCCGGTCCGGCTCGGATCGTCACCTGGCCGCCGGCGGGGGTGTGCCGCAGGGCATTGCTCACCAGGTTGACGAGCACCTGCCTCAACCGCTGCGCGTCGCCCAGCACCGGGGGCGCGCCGGGGTTCACCTGACTCGAGAGGCGGATGCCCCGGGCGTCGGCCACCGGGGCCAGGTTGGCCACTACGGGGCCGACGATGTCGGCCGCCGCCACCCGGCGCCGGTCCAGGGCCAGGGCGCCGGCCTCGGCCAAGCTCAGGTCCTGGAGGTCGCCGATGAGGCGCCCGAGGCGGATCACCTCATCCTGCAGCCCGGCCAGGTTCTCCGGCGTGGGCGGCCGCACGCCGTCCTGGAACAGCTCCAGTTGCGCCTGGATGACCGACACCGGGTGCCGCAGCTCGTGGGCCACATCGGCCAGCATCTGGCGCCGGGCACGGTCGGCGGCGCTCAGTGTCCTAGTTCACTACATGTGAGACTCCATAATGTGGTAGGGCCACTTCTGGGTAGTTTTCCCTAATGTACTCCGCCGGCGTCTTGCCGCCAAGAGCCTGGTGCGGCCGCACGAAGTTGTACGTCCA
>JBBIPI010000225.1:0-2486 GCA_037442985.1 Clostridiales bacterium | reverse complement strand
GCCCTGGCGCGCCCTCTACCTGGGGGGGCTCGCGGGCCTGGCCTGGCAGGCCCTCACCCTGAGCCCCGCCGGCCACCGCCTGGTGGGCCTGGCGGACCATATCCTCGGTACCGGGAAAGGAGGTTGTGGTCGGGATGTTGAAGAAGAAGATCCTCGCCGCCGCCGCCTCCGTCGCTCAGACGGCCGCGACGCTCAACGTCAGCACCACTTGTGCCCTGGTCACCTATCAGCCACCGCTGCCCGCCTCCCTGCGGCGGCAGAGGGGATGAGACCTCGGGGTGGAGTGGAGCGTGAGGCTCGCCGACGCGCTGGTCAGCCTCGGTGAGGGCTTCCTCTGGCTTTACGTCGGCCCTCCTGCTGGGGGCCCTCATCATCCTGGTCAGCGAGGCCAACCGCCGCCTCCAGTGGCCCCTGGGCACCCACAACCTGGTCCTCCTCCTGGCCACGGCGGCCATGGCGCGCTGGCTCCTGGGCCTGCCCCTGGGGGCCGCGGCCGCCGGCGCCCTGGCCGGGTTCGCCGCCGGGTGGGCGGGCACCCTGGTGCTGATCGCCTCCACCGTGGCCGTCGGCCTGGACGTGGGGCGCCTGCTGGCCCACCCGGCCCTCTACCTGCTGGCGGCCATCCTGGAGCACGGCTTCCTGATCCTCCTGGCCCTGGCCGCCTGGCGGCGGGGGTTCGTCCTCTTCGACGCCACCGCCCCCTCGCCGGGCCTGCGGGGGACGCTGGCCCTCCTCAACGCCTTCCTGGCCCAGTCCTACGTCCTCCTCTTGATGGGCGTGCTCCGCGCCGCCAACCGCGCGCCCCTCTGGGAGAGCCTACCCTTCGGCATCCCCGGCTGGGTCTTCTGGGTGCTGGTCACCGCCCTGCCCATCGCCGCCATCTTCCTGGTGCGCCACCTGGACCGGCTGCACCGGGCCGAGCTGCAGGCCAAGGAGAACGAACGCCTGGCGGCCCTGGGGCGGCTGAGCGCCATGCTGGCCCACGAGGTGCGCAACCCGGTGACCACCATCAAGGGTTTCCTGCAGTTGGGCGAGCGCTACCTGCGCGCCGGCGGCGACCTGCCGCCCCAGGCGCGGCCCGCCTTCCAGTTCGGCCTCCGGCAGGCGGAGCAGTTGGAGCGCCTGCTCACCGACTTCCTCATCCTCGGGCGCATGGGCGGGCGCAAGGAGGAGCCGGCCGACGTGGACCTGGCCCGGCTCGTGCGCGAGGTGGTGGAGGGGGCGCGCCAGGGGGCGGCGGCGCGGGACGTGGTGCTGGAGGCGCAGGTCCCCGACGCCGTCCCGCCCCTCAGGGCGGTGCCCCAGCGGCTGCAACAGCTCCTGGACAATCTGGTCAAGAACGCCATCGAGAGCATCGACGGGGCCGGCTCGGTGAGGGTGAGCCTGGAGCTGGACCGGCAGGCGGGCGATTTGGTCCTGCGCGTGCGGGACACCGGCTGCGGCATCCCGCCGGAGCTGGTGTCCCGCATCTTCGAGCCCTTCTTCACTACCAAGGCGGAGGGCACGGGACTGGGCCTCATGGTCGTCCAGCGGGTGGCGGAGGACCTGCGCGGGACGGTGCAGGTGGAGAGCGAGCCGGGCAGGGGGACCGAATTCGTCGTCCGCTTCCCCCTCACCCCCGCGCCGTGACCCGGCCGGGGCCCGGTCGGCCGGCGTCAGTCCGGGAGAAGGTCGTCGCGGAGCTCGCGGGCGCTCTTGAGCGGCCCGCGGACGCGGCCGGCGACGATGTCAGCGTCCGCTTCGCGCCCGGCCTCCTGCCAGTCAGGGCGGTGGAAGAATGCCTCATCCTTCGGGACGAGCGCGTGGGGCGACAGGACCAGCCGCCCGTCCTCGGTTACCTCGATGAGGCGGCGGTCGCCGGGACGAAGGCGTGTACTTCCGCCGTTCGCTGTGGTATTTTCGGTAAGCGGCGCGGGGTGAACGCCTTTGAAAGGGGGTTGGTGCCAGCGTGCTTGACGCCCTCACGGCCCGGCTGCAGCGCGTGGTGGAGCGCCTGCGGGGGCAAGCCCGCTTGAGCGAGCGGGACGTGGACGAGGCGCTGCGCGAGGTGCGCCTGGCCCTCCTGGAGGCGGACGTCAACTTCCGGGTGGTCAAGGACTTCGTAGCGCGGGTGCGCGCGCGGGCCGTCGGGCAGGAGGTGCTCGCTTCCCTCACCCCCGGCCAGCAGGTGGTCAAGATTGTGCACGAGGAGCTCACCGCCCTCCTTGGCGGGACCACGGCCCGCCTCGCCAGTGCCGCCCGGCCCCCCGCGGTGATCATGCTCGTCGGGCTCCAGGGCTCGGGCAAGACGACTACGGCGGCCAAGCTGGCGCTCTACCTGCGGCGCCAGGGGCGGCAGCCGCTCCTGGTGGCGGCCGACGTGTACCGGCCGGCGGCGGTGGAGCAGCTGAGGACGCTGGCGCGCCAACTCGACCTGCCGGTGGTGGGTCCGGAGGCGCTGGGCGTCGGCGGTGAGGCGCTGGCGGCGGGACGCCTGGCCGGGGCCA
>JBBIPI010000224.1:0-2499 GCA_037442985.1 Clostridiales bacterium | reverse complement strand
CGGGGACATCGCGCGCCCCGACCTCCCGGGCGGCACCCTCCGGGCGGGGGACGGGGATCCCGGGGCCGACCCGGTCACCCCGGGCGCGGGAGGCTCCCGCGAGCGACGCCTGCGCCGACCCTCCCGGCGGGCGTAGGTCCCGGTGCTCCGCCTCGGGCGCGGAGGGTTTCCCAAGGGCACCGCCGAATAGGCTCCTCACCCGGGGTGAGGGTGCGTGCTGGACCTGGCGCAGGTGGTCCCCCAGGTGGAGGCGATGGCGGCGGAGCGCGAAGCGGCCCTGCCCGACCTGCGCGCGCGGGCTGCGGCGGCGCGCCGCGTCCTGGCCGAGGCCGCTTCGGCCGGGGGACTGGAGGCGCTGCGGGGACGCGCCCTGCAGGCCCGCGTCCCGTGGCTGCCCGCGGTGCCCGTCGAGCCGCCCCTGGCCGCCTTCCCCCTGCCGCCCCGGCCGCCGGAATACGCGGTGGCGGCGGCCGACGGGTCCCAGATCTTCCCCGACCGCCATGAGGTGGCGCCCTGTTATCTGATCAACGTGGGGACCGTGCTGCTCCGCTATGGCGCCGGGGCCCGGGCGGAGCTGGCCAGCACCCCGAGGCTCCACTTCCGCGCGGAGGACCTGTACGAGGAGGACGGCGCCGGCCGCCGGCGCGCCGTCGAGGAGGAGGCGGTGGCGGCGCGGCGCGCCCGCGCCGAGTTCGCAGCGTTGGCCGCCCTCGTGGAGCGGGCGGCGGAGGGCGGGGTGCCGGCCGTCGCCCTGGTGGACGGCACCCTCATCCTCTGGCACCTGTGGGGCCGTCCGGAGGCCGCGCGCCGGCAGGGGCTGGCCGCCCTGGAGGCGCTCCTGGAGCGGGCGCGGGCGCGCCGCGTCCCCGTCGCCGGCTACCTGAGCGCCCCGCGCGCCGCCGAGGTGGTCAACCTGGCGCGCCTGGCCGCCTGCCCCCTGGCCGTGCCGGACTGCCCCGCCTGCCGCCACCGCCAGGAGGGGGAGCCGCCGTGTGCGGTGGCGGAGGGGCCGGACGACGCGCTGCTGATGGCACCGCTGCTGGTGGACGGCGCCGGCCCGGGGGCGCGCTCCGCCCTCTTCGACAGCCGGTCGGAGATCCTGGACCAGTACCGGCCGGAGCAGCGGGTGCGCTTCTTCTATGTCGACGCCGGGGCCGAGGTGGCCCGGGTCGAGGTGCCGCGCTGGGTGGCCGAGGAGCCCGAGCTCCTGGACCTGGTGCACGCGGCGGTGGTGGACCAGGCGCGCAAGGGCCTGGGCTACCCGGTGGCCCTGGACGAGGCCCACAAGCAGGCACTCGTGAGCGGCGCCGAGCGCCGCGCGTTCTACGACCTGGTGTCCAGGGCGCTGGCCCGGCGGGGGATCCCGGTGGGCACCAGCCGCAAGTCCCTGGCCAAGCGGACCGGGGTGCTGTGAGGATGGGGGTGGCAGGCGTGAAAGAGGGGCGGGAGGGCGCCCTGGGCGAGGTGGTGGAGTCCAGCACCCAGCGGGTGACGGCGGAAGCCTGGGAACTGGGCGGGCTGCCACCCCTGGGCGCGCTCGTCCGCGTGCCTGACGGCGACCTGGTCCACTACGGCGTGGTGAGCTTCGCCCAGACCGGGAGCGCCGACCCCTCCCGCCGGCCCGTCGCCCTGGGCCTGACGGCCGAGGAGCTGCGGCGGGAGCAGCCCCAGATCCTCGCCCTGCTCCGGTCCGAGTTCTCCTTCGTCGTCGTCGGCCACCGCGAGGGAGCCGGCGGGTCCTACCGGGGCTACGCCGCCCCGCGCCCGCCCCGGCTGCACGCGTTCGTGTATCCTGCCAGTGCCTCCGAAGTGGTGGAGGCGGGCGCCGACCTGGGCTACCTGCGCCGCCTGCTGGCGGAAGGTGGTGACGAGGTGGTGGCGGCGGCTGTCCGCCACTTCCGGGCCGCCGCTCCGGATCCGGCGGCCTACGCCGTGCGCGCCGGCAAGGAGCTGCTCCGCGCCCTGGGGGAGGATGCCGGCCGCTTCCGCGCCCTCATGGCGCGCCTGGGCTAGCCGCCTCCGCGCTTGGGATCACCGAAAGCTACCGTCCTCGCCGTCCTTCGAGAGCCTCGACCCGCCGCTCGAGGTCCCGGACGTGGCCGGACAGGTTCCGGAGCGCGGCCTCGACGACCCCGAGGCGCTCATCCAGCCTCCGTTCCTGCTCGGCGAAGCGGCGGTCTACCTTCTCATCCAGCTCCCTGACGGCATCTATGACCGCGCGTACCTCATCCCGGACAGCCTCGACGAGGACACGGGTGCCGCGCTCGCCTTCTCTCATCTCCTTCCTGAGGGCGTCGTAGGCGGTCACCAACTCATCGCGGAGCGCGGCAACCTCCTCCGTGATCCGTTGGTCGACCTGGACGAAGCGCTGGTCGATCTGGTCGAAGCGCTGGTCGACCTGGGCGAAGCGCTGGTCGATCTGGTCGAAGCGCTGGTCGACCTGGGCGAAGCGCTGGTCGATCTGGTCGAAGCGCTGGTCGACCTGGGCGAAGCGCTGGT
>JBBIPI010000223.1:0-2537 GCA_037442985.1 Clostridiales bacterium | reverse complement strand
CCCGGGTGGCGCGGGCGGTGTCTTGCGCCCAACTGGCGGCGGGCGGCGCCGAGTGGGCCCTGGCCCGGATCCCGGCGCTGCCCGACGTCTGGACGTACGACGGCACCGGGCCCGAAGGGCAGGGCACGGTGCGCGTCACCTGGTCCGACGCCGAAGGGGTCTACACGGTGGTGAGCCAGGCGTGCGCGGGGACCGAGGAGAAGCGGGTGACGGTGAAGGCGGCACCGCCCCCGCCGCCTTACAATTTCCTGGCCGGGGACGTGAGCGTGACCGGCGACGTCGGCGTCGCCGGCCTCGTGCACGCCCTGCGCGTGGCTGGGGACGTGAACGCCAGCGGCGCTGCCGCCCTGCGCCTGACGGGTACCCTGGGGCCGGGCAGCTCCCTCGCCGTCCAGGGCACGGTGCGGGCGGCCGCGGCCACCCTGGAGTGCCAGCCCGCCGGGGGCACCGTGGACGGGGGCACGGTGGCGGTGGATCTGGCGGACATCAAGATCGTGAAAAGTCCCCTATGCACGGTGAAATACACGCAGCAGCCGCCGGCCCCCGTCCCCCCGTTCCGCTACCACAGCGCCGACGCCGCCTACTTCGAGGCGGTGGCCGCCGACCTGCAGCGGCGGGGCCAGTTGCCCGCCGTCGCCCCGGCGGACGCCGTGGCGGCCGGGTGCGCCTTCCCCGGCCCGGCCCGGGTGACGGGCGACCTGGACTGCGGCGCCGCCACCCTCACCATCCCCCAGGGCGCTTTCGTGGTGGTGGATGGAAAGGTGCACGCGCAGAGCGCCGATGTGGGGGGCGTCCTTTACGCGCGCGGCGCCGCCGCCCCCGATCCCCGGGGAGACGTGACCGTGGCGGACAGCCTCCGGCTGGCGCAAGTGGCCGCGCCTCTGGCGCCGCTCCGGGGGGGCGGCACGGTGGCGGCCACCGGGAATGTGAGCCTGTCCGGGGCGACGCTGGTGGCCGCGCTCCCCGCCGCGTCGGCGCAGGGAAGCCTCTTGCAGGTGCTGGCCCTGGCTGCGGGGGCCGGCGACGCCCGCAACGACGTGCAACTCCAGGTGAGCCGCGTGATCGACCTCCTGGGGGAAGGCGGCGGGCCGCCCCTCTTCCTGTACGCCGCCGACGGGGGGCAGGTGACGGTGACGTTTTCCGACATCCTGGACGTGGGGACGGCGGACACCCTGCCGCTGACGGCGGTGGCGGGGAAGAAGGTGGCGGTGGACGTCAGCGGTGCCCTCCAGGCGTTATCCTCCTTTACGTTGAAACCCGTGGGGGACGCCTGGACCCAGGTGCCGCCCCCTCTCCGGAGCCTGGGCCGGGTGCGCGTGCTGAGCTGGCGCACGGACTGACAAGGGGGGAGCAGCGGTCTTGGCAGTGCGGGGCGTCGACTCGGGGGAGGCGGTGGCGCGGCGTCGGTCGGTCCTGGGCGTGGACATCGGCTACCAGAACTGCAAGGTCGCGCTGGTCGCCCATGACCGTGAAGGTGTGCGCCTGGAGCGGGTGGCCAGCGCGCCGGTGCCCCCCGGCGTGTGGGAGGGCGACCGGCTCGCCCGTCCGGAAGCGGTGGGCGGGATCGTGGCCGAGCTCTGCCGCGAGCACGCCTTCCGGCGCCTCGGCGCCGTGGCTGCCCTTCCCATCCGCGCCGCGCACCTGCGGAGGGTGTCCCTGCCCGCGCTGCCGCCGCACGAGCTGGCGGCGGCCGTGCGGTGGGAGGTCCAGCGCTTCCTCTCCACCCCCGTGGAGGAGCTGGAGATCGACTATGCCGTGCTGGGCCGCGGCGGGAGCGCCGAGGAACCCGTGCTGGAGGTGCTGACGGCGGCCGCGACGGCCGAGGACGTCAGCGCCTACCGGGAGGCCCTGAGGTGGGCCGCGGTGCGCCTGCTGGCCCTGGAGGTCGAGCCCCTGGCTCTCTGGCGGCTCGCCCGCCACCTCGACCGCCGGGAGGCGGGCGGCGGGGAGGAGGATGCCTTCGCCGCGGACGGCGGCACCTCCGCGCGGGACGTGCAACTCCTCCTGGACGTGGGCGCCTACCGCTCCACCCTCCTGATCTTCGAGGAGGACGTCCTCCACCTGGCCAGGCCGCTCCCCGTGGGCGGACGCGCCCTGACGGAGGCGGTGGCCCGTGCCCGTTCCCTGACGTGGGAGGAGGCCGAGGCCGTCAAGCTGGCGGCCCCTCCCGGCGAGCTCCGCGAGGCCAGGGACTTCTTCCACGACCTGGCGGCGGAGATCAACCGCTCCCTGCGCTTCTTCCTCCACCATCACCCCCGGGCCCGCCTGGGCCGCCTCCTCCTTTCCGGAGGCGGGACCGCGCTGACCGGCCTGGCTCCGGCCCTGGGGGAGATGCTCGAGATCCCCGTGGAGCACCTCGACCCCCGCCCCCTGGCCGGACCGGAGGTGCCGGAGGACGTGGACCTGCGGCAGTATGCCGTGGCCGTCGGCCTGGCGCTGGGTGCCGTGGAGGAGGGGGACGGCCGCCCGCGGCTGAACCTGGCGGCGCCGCGCCTGCCCTCGCGCCCGGAGCGCCGGCGCCGCTGGCAGGCCGTGGC
>JBBIPI010000222.1:0-2572 GCA_037442985.1 Clostridiales bacterium | reverse complement strand
GGCGGGCGGCGGGGGGAGGCGGCCCATGGCGGTGCCGGCGAGCGGGGAGAGGGCGACGAGCACCAACCCGGCGGGCCGCAGCTCGGCCACCCAGCGCAGGGCCTCGTACTCGCCGCGGACCTCCCCGTAGTGCAGGCCGATGACGATGTGCGGCACCACTGCGAGGCCCTCGTCCAGCAGCGTCTCCAGCGTGCGGCGGTAGTCGGCCGGGCGGCGGTCCAGGTGGTAGACGCGGCGGATGGTCTCCTCGTCCCCGATGAGGTCGAGGAGGACCTGGCTGACGCCGGCCTCCCGCAGCCCCCGCGCCGTCGCCCGCCCGACCAGCCCGGTGTGGACCACCACCCGCAGGCCGAGCGCCGACGCCCGGGCCAGGCCGCCGAGGAACGGCTCCAACGGGACCTCGCCGTCGGGCGTGCAGCCGCCCGTGACCAGGAGGCCGGAGACGCCGCGCGCCGCCAGGTCCTCTACCAGGCGGAGGAAGGCGGCCGGGTCGCCGGCCGGGATCATGCGCTGGAGCAGCTGCGCGCCGCAGTGGTCGCAGTTGAGGGCGCAGGCCCGGCCGGTGACGCTGACGTTGGGGAAGCAGGAGCGGTGGTTGCAGAAGCGACCGGCGCGGTACTGCTTGTTGCCGGGCGCCGACACGACCAGCCTGGGGGGGAAGTGGCGCCGGGCCGCCGCCCAGGCCTCCTCCAGCAGCGCCTCCAGGGGTAGCCGCCGGAGCTCGCCGACGACCCCGTCAGGCCGGGACGGCACCGTCATCCAGCCCCTCGCGCAGCTGGGCGCGGATCAGGTCCAGGTCGTGCCCCTCCGGCAGGAACGGGTAGTTGCGCAGGGACACGTCCCCCGGCCGCTCGTTTCCGTACGGGCGGTTGCAGGCCACCCGCCCGTGTTCGTCCGGACAGCCGGAGGTCATGAAGGGGAGGCCGGAGGCGACCAAGGGCTCCACGTCCGTCCCGAAGTCGATGATCCGGCCGGCGCCGTCGAAGCGCATGGCCTCGGCGCGGCCCAGTTCCTCGTTGATGATGTAGCGGGCGAGCTGGACGCGCCGGTACTGGCCCAGGGGGGGCGGTTCCCGGTCCTGCAGGGCGCTGCCCGCCTCGGGGTAGAAGGAGAACAGGTGGGTCTGGGCGCCCAGGTCGTGCGCCCGCTGGATGGTGCGGACCATCTCCTCCTCCGTCTCGCCCAGCCCGACGATCAGGTGGACGCCCGCGTTGCCCCGGCCGAACACCTCTACGCACCACTCCAGCACCCGCCAGGAGTGCTCCCAGGTGTGTGGGCTGCCCGAGAGGCGGCCGCGATGGCGTTCGAACAGCTCCGGGGTGGCCGCGTCCAGGGCGACGGTGCCCCGGTCGGCCCCCGCCGCGCGCAGCGCCTCCACGTCCTCCCGGCGGCGGAAGTGGACGGCGGAGATGAGGGCGCTGATGCGCATGCCCGTCTCCCGCCGGAAGCGGCGGATGACGGCCAGGGCGTCCTCCAGGGCGTGGGGGTGGGTCACCATGCCGACGCACACGCGCCTGACGCGGTCCTCCACGGCCCGCGCCCGCTCCACCAGCAGGTCCAGCGGATAGACCGGCCACGGGACCCGGATGAAGGTGCGCCCCGACGGCGGCGCCTGCCGTTCGCGCGCGAGCCCGCAGTAGGTGCAGTTCGCGCGGCACCCGTCGTCGTAGACCTGCAGCAGGTTGAGGCAACCGAGCTCCGCGCCCCGCTGGAAGCGACCCCTCTCCAGGCCCAGGGTGATGGCCGCCGCCATGCTCGTGCTCATCCGTTCCGGCTCGCCCTTCATACAGCCACCCCTCCAGACGCATATTCCCGCCGCCCCGCCTGGAAGCCGGGCAGCGTGACCCAGGAGCGGTGCACCAGGGAGGGGAAGTCCCCGTGCTCGTGCCAGGAGCGGTCGCGCTCCCGCCGCCGCGTCACCGCCCACGCGAGGTGATCCCCGAGTTGCTCGCTCAGCCGGCGGGGATACTCCTGCAGCGCCCGGTATCCTTCCCGGATGGCCGCCGCGGCCGCCGCCCCGGCCAGCGTCCCGCTGATGACGGCGTGGTAGATGCCGGCGCCCGTGATGGGATGGGTCACCCCCGCCGCGTCCCCCGCCAGCAGGAAGCGGCCCTGCGCCACCCGCGGCAGCAGGCCGCCCACGGGCAGCCAGCCGCCCGTGGCCCGCAGCGGGCGCCCCTGCACCTTGCCCGCCGCCTCCAGGGCCGCCACGAACCACCGCAGGAGCGCCGGCAGCTCGGCGCGCGGCGCCAGCGCCGGGTTGATGCCGACGCCCACGTTCGCCGTGGCGCCCTTGGGAAAGAACCAGCCGTAGCCGCCGGCCAACCGCGGGTGGAGGTAGACCTCGACGAAGGCGCCCGGGGCGGCCGGTTGCGCGCACGCTAGCTCGTACTGGGCGGCGAGCACGAACTCCCGGTTGCGGCTGCCGATCCAGGCGCCCAACTGGGAGCGCGCCCCGTCGGCGCCGACGACCACGCGGGCGGGGATTTCACCGCCTTCGTGCAGGCGGTGGCCTCGCGCTACTCGGTCGCGCTGCTCGATCGCTACCTGGCCGCCGGCTGATCCTCGCCCC